>JACDFX010000211.1 GCA_013815575.1 Rubrobacter sp. | reverse complement strand
CGGCTTCGGCCGGCGCCACGGAGACCTGGGGGAGGCGACCTGGGATGAGCGTCGTAAACACGACGCCGAGCGGCCTCTGCTCGTGGTCGAAGGCCCCGCAGGCGAGCACGATGCGCGGGCCGCCGCCGACAGTCTCCGCTCCCGCCGTGAGGCCGGGGTAGGCCGGATCGAAGCTGAGGCGGTATCTCTGCTGAATGGAAATTATCCCCGCTCCGAGGCGGCGGGCCAGGTCGAGGAGTTCCCGCGCCTCACCGTCGGCGGGGAGGCGGCCGCCGAGGCTCCGCACGGCGTGCGTCGTGAGCGCCGCCGACACGAAGAGGCGGCGCGCTTCGAGGTCGAGGGCTGGGTCCATGGGCTCCCGGATCAGGTGCGTTCGTCCTGCGCTCTTCACGTGCATCCTACCAGCCAACAGGCGAACTCTTACCGGATATCCGGGAGGGAGAAAGCATGACCGGAGCGCAGAACCTCACCCTCAAGATACTCGCCGGGCATCTATCGGCGGGCAGGCTCGTCCCAGGGGAGGAGGTGGACCTGTCGGTGGACCAGATCCTAATAGAAGACGCCACCGGTTCCATGACCGCCCTCCAGTTCGAGGCGCTCGGGGCGGATCGCGTCGCGGTCCCGCTCGCGGTCATGTACGTCGACCACAACGTGCTTCAGATCGACGACAAGAACATGGACGAGCACCGCTACCTGCGGACGTTCTCGGCGCGCTACGGCGTCCGCTACTCCCGTCCCGGCAACGGCATCTGCCACTACGTGCACCTGGAACGCTTCGCGAGGCCCGGCGGGCTCCTGGTCGGCGCCGACTCGCACTCCACCATGGCCGGCGCTGTGGGGATGTTCGCCGTCGGGGCGGGGGGCCTCGACGTGGCCGTGGCGATGGCGGGCTATGGCTTCTCGCTGGAGTGCCCGGAGGTCGTCAAGGTCGAGCTGCGAGGGGAGTTGCCGGCCTGGGTTCAGTCCAAGGACGTGATCCTCGAGCTCTTGCGGCGTTACGGGGTGCGCGGGGGCGTGGGGAGGGTCTTCGAGTTCGCGGGGGAGGGGGTGGCCGCGCTCTCGGTCACGGATCGGGGCACCATCTGCAACATGATCACCGAGCTCGGCGCCACGGCGGCCGTCTTCCCGGCCGACGGGCGGACCCGCGAGTGGCTAGCCGCCCAGCAGCGCGAGGAGGATTATGTTCCTCTCGCCGCGGACGAGGGCGCCGCCTACGACGAGGACGAGGTCGTCGAGCTCTCGGAGCTCGAACCGCTGATCGCGAAGCCTTCCTCCCCCGGCAACGTCGTGCCGGTGCGAGAGGTGGCCGGCACGGGGACGGTGCAGGTGTGCGTAGGTTCCTCGGTGAACTCCTCCTACGAGGATCTCGCCACCGCGGCGGCCGTCCTCCGCGAGAATATCGTGCATCCCCGCGTGGAGATGACGGTGACACCGGGTTCGCGCCAGATCCTGGACACCATAGCCAGGAGCGGTGTTTATCTAGACTTTGTTGCCGCCGGCGCGCGGATGCTCGAGCCCGTCTGCGGGCCCTGTATCGGCGTCGGGCAGGCCCCGTCGAGGGGCGAACCGTCGGTGAGGACCTTTAACCGCAACTTCCCGGGTCGGAGCGGGACCGACGGGGACGAGGTCTACCTCTGCTCGCCGGCGACGGCCGCCGCGACGGCGCTCGCGGGTGAGATCTCCGACCCGCGAGCGCTCGGGGAGCCCCCGACCATCGCCCCCGCGCCGTCAGATCCCTCCATGGACGACCGCCAGATTCTGTCCCCGCCCCCGCCGGACGAGGCCCGGACGGTCGAGATCGTGCGCGGCCCGAACATCGTCCCCCCGCCCGAGGGCGAGCCGCTCCCAACGGCACTCGAAGGGCGCGTCGTCGTGGTGGTCGAGGACGACGTCTCGACCGGGGACATGGCCCCGGACGGCGCCCTGGGGATGAGCCTGTGGTCCAACATCCCCGAGTGCGCGAAGTTCATGTTCCGCAGGCAGGACCCCGGGTTCCACGACCGGGCGCTCGAATGGGGCGGTGGTTTTATCGTTGGCGGGCACAACTACGGTCAGGGCTCCTCGCGGGAGCACGCGGCCCTCGCCCCGCTCCACCTCGGCATCCGCGCGGTCGTGGCCAAGAGCTTCGCCCGCATCCACCGCCGTAACCTCGTCTCCCAGGGCATCCTACCGCTCCTTTTCGTGGACGAAAGGGACTACGGGCGGATAAACGAGGGTGACGCGTGGAAGATCGGGGCCGTTCGCGAGGCGGTCGAGGCAGGGGAGACGGGGCTGGCGGCGAAGGGTGATGGGGGGGAGATCCGGCTCGAAGTCCGTCTCTCGCCCCGCGAGCGCGAGATCCTGCTCGCCGGCGGGACCCTCAAGTACCTGCGCGAGTCTGGCCGGAAGCCGGTCGGGGCCGCAGAAGGCGACGGCGCTTCGGCCGGGTCGAAGGATCCAAAATCCGGCGGAAGTTCTTGAAGCCGCGGACCCGCCGCTGGTGACGCGCATGATCAAACGCCCCATAGACTAGTCGGCCCGCAGCGGACGGCGAGGTTGTAAGCGCGGCCCCTCATATACGCTACTGTGTGCCGGGCAAGAACGTTTGGGGCTATTGGAAGGAGCGACGCGGATGAAAGAGGCCCTCGAAGGAGTCAAGGCGCTCGCGTTCGACGTATTCGGGACCGTGGTCGATTATCGCACCACGATCGTCGCGGAGGGCGAGCGGCTCGGCGAGGCCAGGCGCATAGAGGTCGACTGGGCCGCCTTCGCCGACGCCTGGCGCGGCCGTTACCGCCCGGCGATGGATCAGGTCATGCGCGGCGAGCTTTCCTGGACCAACCTGGACGCCCTCCACAGGGCCGCCCTCGACGAACTGCTCGCGGAGTTCGACGTGCGGGGGCTCTCCGAGAGGGAGAAGAACCACCTCAACGGCGTGTGGCACCGCCTGCAACCCTGGGGAGATTCCGTCCCCGGGTTACTCCGGCTCAAGACGCGCTTCGTGCTCGCCACCCTCTCCAACGGCAACATCCGGCTCCTGGTCGACATGGCCAAAAACGCAGGGCTGCCGTGGGACCTCGTCTTCTCCGCCGAGCTCGCGCGGGCCTACAAGCCCGATCCCAGGGCTTACCGGATGCTCCAGGAACTCCTCATGCTGGGCCCGAACGAGATAATGATGGTGGCCGCCCACCAGAACGACCTTCGTGCCGCGCAGGAGCTGGGCTTCAGGACGGCGTTCGTCATGCGTCCCCTGGAACACGGCCCGCAGGCCGTCCCGGACCTGACGGCCGACCCCTTCGTCGACGTGGTCGCCACCGACCTCGTCGACCTGGCCCGCCAGCTCGGGGTGTAGCTAGAGAGGATGCGTGCCGTCGGCCAACGGGTGGGGGGTAAGGGCGAAAGCTATATGGTACGCAGAGAAGGCAGGATATCGGGAACCAAAGTTGGGGGCACGCGGCGCGCACGGCTGCGGGTGACATAGATGAGAAGTATCTTGAGAGGTTGCGCAACCCGGCCGCGGAGATGGAGGGCCCCGCCCATCGAGATCTCCGCAACCACGGAGAGGAGATTCGGCTGCTCGTGGCGTGCGACAAAGATCTCCAGAGCATCGTGGTCGAGGCCAGCGGATGACTTCGTCGCAGAGACTTTCAGGGAGGAGAAGGAGTGAGCGAGGCGAAGAACGGATCACCGTCGTCCCTGGAGGGAGTTCGCGTCATCGAGATGGGCAGCCTTCTGGCCGGCCCGTTCTGCGGCCAGCTACTGGCCGATTTCGGCGCCGAGGTCGTGAAGATCGAGCCTCCCGGCAAGGGCGACCCGATGCGCGTCTGGGGCCGCCACCAGAAGGAGGGTCGAACGCTCTGGTGGCCGATCATCGCCCGCAACAAGAAGAGCGTCACGCTGAACCTGCGCGAGGCGGAGGGCCAGGAACTAGCCCGCAGGCTCATCGCGGAGGCCGACGTCTTGATAGAGAACTTCCGTCCGGGGACGATGGAGAAGTGGGGCATGGGCTACGAGGACCTCAGGGAGATCAACCCCGGCCTCGTCATGGTGCGCGTCTCGGGCTACGGGCAGACGGGGCCTTACCGCGAAAGGGCTGGCTTTGGTTCCATCGGCGAGGCGATGGGCGGCATCCGTCACGTTACCGGCTTCCCGGACTTGCCGCCCCCACGCACCGGCATCTCGCTCGGCGACTCGCTGGCGGCCACCTTCGGGGCCCTCGGGGCACTTACCGCACTCTACCACCGGGAGGCCCACGGAGGGCGGGGCCAGGTGGTGGACGTCGGCATTTACGAGGCGGTGCTGGCCCTCATGGAGGGCACGATCCCCGAGCACGTCCTCGCCGGACACACGCGGGGGCGCACGGGGAGCGTGCTGCCGTTCGTGGCCCCCTCGAACATCTACCCGACCCGGGACGACGACTACGTACTGATCGCCGGCAACACGGACACGGTCTTCCGGAGGCTCGCGAGGGCCCTCGGGTACCCTGAGTGGGCCGACGATGAACGCTACGCGACGCACCACGCGCGCGGGGAGAATATGCAAGAGCTCGACGCCATGATCTCCGGGTGGACGAAGGGGCGCAGCGGGGAGGAGGTCCTGGCGGCGATGGCCGACGCTGGCGTCCCCGCGGGCAAGGTCTTCACGGCGGCCGACATGGTCGAGGACGAACACTACGCGGCCAGGAAGAACATCATCACGGTCGAGGACCCCGAGATCGGCGAGGTCCCGATGCAGAACGT
>JACDFX010000210.1 GCA_013815575.1 Rubrobacter sp. | reverse complement strand
CGGCTCGACGGCGGATCGCTCCGAGCGGCGCTGGTTCGCCAGCCGCTGGTCGAAGCCCGTGGCGATAACCGTTACGCTCACTCGGTCGCCATAAGCGTCGTCTATAACGGCGCCGAAGATCAGGTTGGCGTCCTGGTGGGCGGCGTTGTGAACGATCTCGGCCGCCTCGTTCACCTCGAAGAGGCCCAGCTCCGGGCCCCCGGTAATGTTCAAGATGATCCCGGTAGCACCCTCGATGCTCGCCTCCAGCAGCGGGCTCGAGATGGCCGTCTTCGCCGCCTCAGCCCCCCGGCTCTCGCTCGTCGACTCCCCGATGCCCATGAGCGCGGAGCCCGAGTTGTGCATGATCGTGCGCACGTCCGCGAAGTCCAAATTGATGAGCCCCGGCACCGTGATGAGGTCCGTGATGCCCTGAACGCCCTTCCTCAGGATGTCGTCGGCCATCTTGAACGCGTCCATCATGCTGGTGCGCTTCTCGGCGACCTGCAGCAGCCGGTCGTTCGGGATGATGATGAGCGAGTCCACGTTCTCCTTGAGGCGCTTGATGCCCTCCTCCGCGTACGTCGAACGCCGCCGACCCTCGAAGGCGAACGGCCGCGTGACGACGCCCACCGTAAGCGCCCCGGAATCGCGCGCGATCTTGGCGACCACCGGCGCCGCGCCGGTCCCTGTGCCGCCGCCCTTGCCCGCCGTGACGAAGACCATGTCGGCGCCGCGCAGGGCCTCCTCGATCTCGGCCTTGTTCTCCTCGGCTGCCTCCATCCCGATCTTCGGGTCCGCGCCGGCGCCCAGGCCGCGCGTGATCTTCTCCCCGATGTGTATCTTCTGGTCCGCGTCGCACATCTGCAGGGCCTGCGCGTCTGTGTTGACCGCGATGAACTCAACCCCCTGCAAACCGGAGTTGATCATGCGGTTCACGGCGTTGGTCCCGCCCCCGCCAATACCCACAACCTTGATGACCGCCAGATAGTTTGTCGCCGCGTCCAGCACTTCTCTAACCCTCCATCGCACGCTCTCCAGGGGCCCGCCGGTCTACCCTCCCCGGAACCAGCCCTTAACCGCCTCCACTATGCTACCAAAACTGGTAACTCCTGCACCTTTACCCTTCGGTGCAGGGTCACCGTCGCGGGCCGCGAAGTATAGCAGACCTACAGAGGTAGAGTACTGAGGCTTCTGTACAGGTTTAATCTCGCCCTTGACGCGCTGCGGCATTGCCCGCCGGACGCGCATCCCGAGGATATCTTCGGCCAGCTCGGGCATTCCATCGAGCAGGGAGCCGCCGCCGGTAAGAACGACGCCCCCGGGCAGGAGGTTGCGGCCGTTGGTCGCGTCGAGGGTGTCGCGGACGTACTCGAGCACCTCGCGGGCCCGGTACTCCAGGATCTGGCTGATGAAATTCGCGTTGTAGTGCCGGTCGTCGAGCTTTACGACGGCGACGGAATCCACGGTGGTCGAGAGTACCGTCCCGTAGCGCAGCTTGAGGTCCTCGGCCGTGTGCTGCGGGACCTGCAGGCCGTAGGCAACGTCCGAGGTAAAGCTCTCGCCCCCAAGGGGTATGACGGCCGTGTGGGTGAGGGCGCCGCGCATGAAGGTGGCGACGTCGGTGGTGCCGCCGCCTACGTCCACGAGCGCCACGCCGGACTCCCGGTCAGAGTCGTGCAGGCAGGCCTCGGCCGAGGCCAGGGGTTCGAGCACGACGCGCGAGACCTTCACCCCGCAGTCCTCGACCGCGCGCAGGAGGTTCTGGATGCTGGAGACGGCGCCGCAGACGACGTGGGCGCGCATCGTCACCTTGCGGGCAGCGAGGCCGAGCGGGTTCTTTACGCCCTCGGAGCCGTCAAGTACGTAGCCGCGGGGGACGACGTGGATGATCCGCTCGTCCTCGTGCAGGTCGAGCTGCATGGCCTCCTGCTCCAGCTTCTTCAAGAAACGCTCGTTCACGGTGAGGTTCCGGCTGCGGTTGAGTAGGGTGACCTCGGTGTTGAACGAAGAGATGTGGCTCCCTGCGATGCCTACGCTGACCTGGCCGCCGCGCACGCCGCAGGCCTCCATCGCCTCGGCTATCGACTCGGCGGCGGCCTGCCGGTCAACCACGACGCCCCGCTTCAGCCCGTAGCTCGGCGCCTCCCCGATGGAGAGCACCTCGGCCCACCCGCGCCGCGGGTCCACGCGACCGGCGACGGCCACGATCTTTGTCGTTCCAACGTCGATACCGTAGACCAGAGAAGGGGCCAAGATCCGTTAACCTCTCGCCCCGTCGTCGGCGGCGACCACTACCCTGTCCGGCGAACGCAGGTCGAGCGTGGACACCCCGGGATGGAGCGCCATGACTTCCTGGAGCGCGCGGACCTGCTCCGCGCTTACCTCCCCGGAGAATAAGACCCGGCGCCCTTCGACGGCCGCCTCGAAACCGGCAGCGCCGACCCCTTCGAGCGACCCCATCTCCAGACCGTTCTCCCTCAAGACCCTCCCGAACCTCAAGACTTCCCCTACCTGATCCTCGTCCAACCTTACCCTGCTCAAACCAGCCCCCCCGAGCCCCGGTAACTCAGCGCCGTCTAGCGCGAAAACCTTGCGCTCCCCGTCTACCTCGGCGTCGAGCACCGGACGCCGTTCTTCAACCTGAACGGTAACTATACCGGATTCGGAATTCTCGGTCACCTCCGCACCTTCGACCCAAGGGTTAGCTTCTACCTTATGCTCCAGCCTCTCCTCGTTCAGGGTTAGCAGGCTCGCGTGTTTGGAGACGGCGTTCCAGACGTCCGATTCCGGGTACATGTCGGCGCCCTCGACCCGTATCCCCGTAACGGGGGAGCTGAGGTAGGCCAGGACCAGGACGAGGAGCGTGGTCGCCACGGCGACGGCCACGGAGAGGACGATGGCACGCAGGTGGGAGGTCATTGTCTCTATTGCGGGGCCTCCAGCAATTCGAGCAGCTCCTCCCCGACCTGCGAGATGTCGCCGGCGCCGAGCGTCAGGATCAGGTCGCCAGGTTCGGAGACGTCTCTCAGGACGCGGGGGATGGCGTCCTGTTGGGGCAGGTAGAAGACCTCCGGGTGGCCGGGAGTTTCGCAGATGGAGTCCACGATCAGCTTCCCGTTCACGCCAGGCTGGGGTATCTCGCCCGCCCCGTAGACCTCCGTCACGACGACGGCGTCGGCCGAGCCGAAGGAGTTGCCGAACTCCTTGTAGAGGACTCTGGTGCGGGAGTAGCGGTGGGGCTGGAAGACCGCGATCACACGCCCCCCGCTCACGGTCGAGCGGGCCGCTTCGAGGGTGGCCGAGAGCTCGGTCGGGTGGTGGGCGTAATCGTCCACCACCCGGACTTCCGCCCGCACCCCCTTGAGCTGAAACCGCCGCCTCACCCCCCCGAAGTCCGTGAGCGTACGGGCTGCTTCGAGGGCGTCGTGGCCGAGCCAGCGGGCTGTGGCGGCGGCGGCCAGCGAGTTGAGCACGTTGTGGCGCCCGTAGACGCCGAGCTCGACCGTCCCCCGCTCCTCGCCATTCTCGAAGAGCCTGTAGCTCTGCGGGCCGAGCACCTCGGCCCGCAGATCACCCCCGGAGATGCCGTAGGTCGTCGAGGGGCACGGCGCCTCCGAGGCTAGTTGCAGGCAGATGGGGTCGTCCGCGCAGGTGACGAGGTGGCCGTCCGGCGGCAGGGCGGCGAGGAAGGCGGAGAAGGTCTCCACAACGTCCTCTAGTGAGGAGTAGAAGTCCGGGTGGTCGAACTCGACGTTGGTGACGACGGCCACCTGGGGGCGGAGGTAGAGCAAGGAGCGGTCGCTCTCGTCAGCCTCGGCGACGACGAGGTCCGTGCGGCCGAAGGCCACGTTGCTCCCGATGTCGTTCAGCTCCCCGCCGACGAGGGCGGTCGGGTTCTCGCCCAGGGACTTCAGCACGTGGGCCGTCATGCTCGTGGTGGTCGTCTTGCCGTGGGTTCCGGCGACGGCGACGCTGCGGCTACCTTCGAGGATGGAGGCCAGGGCGGCGGCGCGGGGGAGGACAGGGATGGATCGCCGCCGGGCCTCCAGCAGCTCCGGGTTCGTCTTCGGGATGGCCGTCGAGATCACGACCTGCTCCGCGCCGCCGACCTGGCCCGTGTCATGCCCTATGTAAACGGTGATACCGGCCTCGCTGAGCCTCCTCGTGTAGGCGGACTCCTTGAGGTCGGACCCCGAGACGTCGTGCCCCCTACTCTTGAGGACCTCGGCAATGCCGCTCATCCCCGCCCCGCCGATGCCTATCATGTGTATCCTCACTGCCTACTCCTCTCCTGCCGCATGCAGCAGCCTGCCGGCGACCGCGTCGGCGGCCCCGGGCGTGGCGAGCGCGGCCATCCGCCCCGCGAGCTCCGCGCGCCTCTTGTCGTCTTCCAGAAGGCCTTCGACTCGTAGTCCAAGGGACTCTGCCGTGACCTCGTCGTCCATCATAAGCTCCCCCGCCCCCCGCTCCGTAAAGTACCTGGCGTTGAAGAGCTGGTGGTCGCCCGTGGAGAACGGGAACGGCACCAGGACCGCAGCCCGCCCGACGGCGGCGATGTCGAACAACGACCCAGCTCCGGCACGGCTCACGACGAGTTCGGCGGCGGCCAGGTAGCGCCAGATATCGTAGACGTACTCCAGGATCAGGTGCCTCGGGTTCCCCGTCGAGAGCCGCGCGAAGTCCCTGCGGCCCGAGACCTGCACGACCGTGTATGGCGTGGTTCCGCCAAAAGCCTCCGCCGCCGCGAGGTTG
>JACDFX010000209.1 GCA_013815575.1 Rubrobacter sp. | reverse complement strand
GGGTGATGGTGTCATGATGGTGAGGTTTTCCCTTTGAGGGTGGGATTGTTGGGGGCGGGAAGGATAGGCGTGTTCCACGCCACGGTGCTCGCCGAGGATCGTCGCGTCGAGGAGGTCGTCGTCGGCGACGTCGATGCGAAACGGGCTGCGGCGCTTGCGGAGAGGATCGGGGGGGAGTCCGGGAGCATCGAGGAAGTCATTGGTTCGGGACTGGACGCCGTGGCGATCGCTGCCACGACGTCGGCCCATGCGGACTTGATCAACGCCTGCCTCGACGCTGAGTTGCCGATCTTCTGCGAGAAGCCGGTCGCGCCCGGCTACGAGGAGACGGTAGAGATCGTAGACCGCGTCGAGTCCTCAGGGGTGATCCTCCAGGTCGGCTTTATGAGGCGGTTCGACGCCGGGTACAGGGAGGCGAGGCGGCTCATAGACGCCGGCGCACTCGGAACGGTGTACTCGATGCACATGTTCGGCCACGATCACGAGCCACCACCAGAAGAGTACATCTCTCTGTCCGGCGGCATCTTCCGAGACCTGCACATCCACGAGTTCGACGTCCTGCGATGGCTTACGGGGAGCGAGGCGGAGGAGGTGTTTGCTCAAGGGAGCGTGCGAAGGTTCGACATGTTCGCCAGGCACGGGGACTTCGATACCTCCGCCATCATCGTCAGGATGAAGGGCGGCGTGCTAACGGTCATTACGGGCAGCCGTCATGACCCGGCCGGTTACGACATCCGCGCGGAGATCTTCGGGTCCGACGATAGCATTTGCGTGGGTCTGGACGGGCGCACGCCGCTGCGCTCCGTGGAGCCGGGCGTGGCGCCTCCCGAAGGGCCGCCGTATACAGGCTTCCTGGTGCGGTTCGAACAGGCGTACCGGGACGAACTCACCCACTTCCTCGACCTCGTAGAGGGTCGCGCCGAGAACCCCTGCAC
This sequence comes from Rubrobacter sp., assembly GCA_013815575.1. GTDB lineage: Bacteria > Actinomycetota > Rubrobacteria > Rubrobacterales > Rubrobacteraceae > Rubrobacter_D. Next base: position 3,813 of record JACDFX010000209.1, on the reverse strand, counting down.
GGCGCGCGATTCTCTGGAAGCCCTACGGGTCGCCATGGCTGCGGAGCTTTCGGTGGCCGAACGTCGTCCGGTGTTGCTGGAGGAGATCGGATGAATCCGGCGTCGCGGGTGGCGGGAGCCCCGATATCCTGGGGCGTTAACGAAGTTCCGGGATGGGGCCACCAGATGAACGCAGGGAGGGTGCTCGGCGAAGCCGCATCGCTCGGGTTGTCGGCGCTCGAAGCGGGACCCGAGGGCTTTCTCCCGGCCGATTCCGCCGACGCTTCCCGCATGCTCTCCGCTCACGGCTTGCGCTTCGTGGGTGGGTTCGTGCCGGTCGTGTTGCACGACGCCGAAGCGCGGGAGAAGGAGCTCGCCTCGGTCGAGCGGCAGGCCGGGCTGTTCTCCGCCATCGGCGCCGACGTGCTCATCGTGGCGGCCGCCACCGGTCGGGAGGGCTACGAAGAGACGGTGGAGCTCGACGAAGACTCCTGGGTGGAGTTGTTCGGGAACCTGGCCTCCGTTGAAGAGGTCGGTGCCCGGCATGGCCTCACCGTGGCCGTGCACCCGCACTTCGGTACCGTCATCGAGCGCCGCCGCCACCTGGAGCGTTTTCTGGAAGGCTGCGAGACGGGGCTCTGCCTCGACACCGGGCACCTCATGGTCGGGGGAGACGACCCGGTGAGGGTGGCAGAGGTCGCGAGGGATAGGGTCGGCATCGTGCACCTGAAGGACGTGGGCCTGGGCCTCGCGGAACGGGTCGCAGCCGGGGAACTCGGCTACGAGGACGCCGTGCGCCGGGGCGTGTTCAGGCCGCTCGGTGACGGTGACGTGGAGACAGAGCGTGTGATCTCCCTGCTCGAAGAGTCGGGGTACGAGGGGTGGTACGTGCTCGAGCAGGACGTCATGCTCTCGGGCGAACCGGAGGAGGGGGAGGGCCCCATCCAAGACGTACGCAAGAGTCTGACCTTCCTTGAAGGTATACTCGATGATGGAAGGGAGTCCGGGGGCTAGATGGCCGAACTCGATATCATCACGATGGGCCGCGTGAGCGTGGATCTGTACCCCGAGCAGATCGGGGTCCCGCTGGCCGAGGTGAAGACCTTCGCCAAGTCGCTCGGCGGCAGCGCCACGAACGTCGCCGTCGCCGCGGCCAGGCTGGGCCACAGCTCGGCGACGATAACCAAAGTGGGGGACGACGGTTTCGGGCCGTATATTCGCGCCGCGCTCGAAGGGTTCGGGGTAGACCCGCGTTTCGTGAGCACCGACCCCGACCTGCGCACCCCCCTCGCTTTCTGCGAGATCCACCCGCCCGACGACTTTCCGCTGCTCTTCTACCGGGAACCGAAGGCCCCAGACATGAACCTCACCGTAGAAGACCTCGATCTCGAAGCCATCGCCGCCGCGCCACTCTTCTGGATGACGGGCACCGGTCTCTCCGATGAGCCGAGCCGAACCGCGACGCTTGCCGCTCTGGAGCATCGCCAGGGAGGCATAACCGTCTTCGACCTCGACTACCGTCCGATGCTCTGGAAGTCGGAGTCCGAGGCCGGCCGCTGGTATCGCGAGGCGCTCCGCCACGCCACAGCGGCGGTCGGGAACCAGGAGGAGGTCGAGGTGGCGGTAGGCACCAGCGAACCGTTCGAGGCTTCCGCGGCTCTACTGGATCTCGGCCTTGAGCTCGCGATAGTGAAACGGGGGCCGAACGGTGTCCTCGCCCGGACGGCTGAGGGTATCTTCGAGGCGCCGCCGATCGAGGTGGAGGTCGTGAACGGGCTCGGGGCCGGTGACGCGTTCGGGGGGGCGCTATGCCACGGCTTGCTGTCCGGGTGGGAGCCGGAAAGAGTGATCCGGTACGCCAACGCCGCGGGCGCCATCGTCGCCTCGCGTCTGGCGTGCGCTGACGACATGCCGACGAGGGACGAGGTGGAGGAGCTCCTGGAGGGATCTGGCGGTGTCTGAGATGGTCGAGAGGCTGACCGACATCCGGGCCACGAACCCCGGCGCTGTCGGCGAGGCACTGGCCGCGCGCAAGCGGCGGCCGCTGCTCGACGATAGCGGCACCCTGTTCCTGCTGGCCGCGGATCACCCCGCGCGCGGCATCGTCAAGGTTGGGGATGACCCCACGGCGATGGCCGACCGGGGCGACTTCCTCGAGCGCATCATGACCGCCCTCGAACGGCCCGGCGTAGACGGGCTCATGGCGAGCCCCGACATAGTGGACGACCTGGCGCTCCTCGGGGCTATAGACGGCAAAGTCGTGATCGGTTCGATGAACCGGGGCGGGCTCGCGGGGGCCGCCTTCGAGCTCGACGACCGCTTCACGGGCTACACCGCCGAGAGCATAGCGGCGGCCAACCTCGACGGCGGCAAGATGTTGCTGCGCATCGCCGACGACGATCGCGACACGCTCCCGACGATCACGGCTTGCGCCGGGGCGGTTGACGCCCTGGCGTCGAGGGGGTTGATGGCGATGATAGAGCCGTTCGCCAGCCGGCGAGAGGACGGCAGGGTGAAGAACGTCCTCGAGCCCGACCCGACCATCCGGGCCATCGGGATCTCCTCCGCCCTCGGCTCGACCTCAGCCTACACCTGGATGAAGCTGCCTGTGGTTCCCGAGATGGAACGGGTGATGGCGGCCACCACCCTCCCTACGCTCCTGCTCGGCGGAGACCCCGGGGCCGACGCAGAGAAGACGTTCGAGGGATGGCGGATGGCGATGGAGATACCGCAGGTGCGGGGCCTGGTGGCAGGCCGAACGTTGTTGTACCCGGGCGATGGCGACGTTGCCGCCGCAGTGGATGCGGCCGCCGCCATCGTCTCCGGCGGCGCGGGATCCGCACGGAAAACGGAGGTGCGTTGATATGGGCACGGTGCGGTTGACGGTGGCCCAGGCGCTGGTGCGGTTCCTGGCGAACCAGTACGTCGAGCGCGACGGGGTGGAGCAACGCTTCTTCGCCGGATGTTTCGGGATCTTCGGCCACGGCAACGTCGCGGGCGTGGGCCAGGCGTTGCAGCAACATGCCGACGAGCTTACCTACTACCAGGCGTGCAACGAGCAGGCGATGGTCCACACCGCATCGGCCTACGCCAGGACGAAGAACCGGCTCGGGACGTTTGCCTGCACCACCTCAATAGGTCCCGGCGCGACCAACATGGTCACGGGGGCGGCCCTGGCGACGATAAACCGCCTGCCCGTGCTGCTTCTGCCCGGCGACGTCTTCGCCTCTCGCGTCCCCGACCCCGTCCTGCAGCAACTGGAGGCATCGCACGACGGAACCCTCTCGGTGAACGACTGCTTCAGGCCGGTCTCCAGGTACTGGGACAGGATCTACCGTCCCGAGCAGGTGATCCCCGCGGCGCTCTCCGCCATGCGCGTCCTCACCAATCAGGCCGAGACCGGCGCTGTCACACTGGCCTTTCCCCAGGACGTTCAGGCCGAGGCCTACGACTTCCCGGAGGAGTTTCTGGCCCGCCGTGTCTGGCGGATCGGCCGCCCGCTGCCGGATACGGAGGCGCTCGGGCGGGCCGCGGCGCTCGTCCGGGAAGCCCGCCGGCCCATGATCGTGGCCGGCGGCGGCGCGATCTACTCCGAAGCCACCGAGGCCCTGCGGCGACTCGTCGAGCAGACCGGCATCCCGGTCGGCGAAACGCAGGCCGGCAAGGGGTCCATGCCTTACGATCACCCTTCGGCGTTGGGTGCCGTCGGCGCGACTGGTACGTTCGCCGCCAACCGCGCCGCCCGCGAGGCCGATCTCGTCGTCGGTGTCGGCCCCCGCTGGCCGGACTTCCCTACCGCCTCGAAAACGGCCTTCCAGAGCCCCGGCGTCCGGT
>JACDFX010000014.1 GCA_013815575.1 Rubrobacter sp. | reverse complement strand
GGCTGACGGTCTACAAGATCGCGGACTAGACCAGAGCGGATCAGCCCTGGGCAAGACCGCGGGCGTGACGCACCACCCGCTCCTGGCGACCGTCGAAGAGGTTTTTCGCCTCGTCCGCCGCGAGGCTGTACAACCCTAGCGCGGCCCGGCAGGTCTCGTCGAACGGTTCGTCGTCGAGCCCGAGCGCGGCGGCCTGAGTCCGGCGCCACTCCTTCCCCATCGCGTCCGAAACGAGATCCCAGAGACGGTTCTCCGGGCCGTGGAGGATGCGGTGGTGGATGGCGAGGATAGGCGCGAGATGCACCGCCAGGATCGAACGCTGGACGGCGGCGGTCTGCCGGTCTTCGCGGTTGAGCGCCGAGAACAGCTTGTGGACCTCTTCCGCCAGGGAGGTGATCCCCTCCGCCACCCACCCGTCGCAGCGACGCTCCAGCGGCCCCCAGGTCCAGGCCCTCGCCTCTTCGATCAGCGAGGCGGCGATACCCTCCGGGTCGTATAGCGGCATGGCACCCCGCCAGCCCGGGACGGCAGCGCAGACGGAGCCCGGCTCCCCGAACGCTTGACTATACAGGCCGGGCGGACGGGAGCTGACAGAGACGAGCAACCCACCGCGGCGTTCGAGCCTGAAGGAGTACTCTCGCGGGCCAATGGCGAGGACGTCCACGTCGGACTCCGGCCCGGCTTCCCCGCGGGCGTGGCTGCCGACGAGGACGACGGCTTCGGCCCCGTCCCCCGCCAGCCCGTCCGCCACCTCCCTGGCGACGGAGAGGGTCTGGTCAGGCGGCACGCTCTGGCGCTAGCCGGCGCTCAGGGCGGTCTTGACCTCCGGCTTGTCGGCGTTGAGGGCGTAGAGGTTCATGTCGGCCTTGGCGGCCTCGTAGGGCTTCTGGCGGACCTTGTCGAGGTAGTCGGCCTCCAGCATCGCGTTGATGACGTCGGCGATCTCGTCCCGGGAGAGCTCCAGCTCGCCGCGCTCGTCGAGTTCCCGGATGCTGGAGAAGATCTCCACGAACGACGCCGGCTGTTTTAGCGAGGCGACGCTCTGGCAGACCGTCTTGAGTTCGTAGGCGGTCAGGTCTTCGAGAAGGTCGAATTCCGGCTTCTCCGCCTGCTTCCCGTTCTGGTCCCCCCGACCCGTCTTGCCGTTGTTGCGGGCGGCGGGGGCGGGCTGCCTCGCGGGGGTGTCCTCCTTCGGCTCCTCGGAGGCGAGGTCGGAGTCCTGGAGGTCCGGCACCTGCTCATCGGGGAGGTAGACCTGGAGTTCCAGGTCCTGGTCTACGGTGTTCACGAGGTTGCGGCGCTCCGCCTCGACGACGAAGTCCTTGAATTTCTTGAAGCCGGCGTTTCGCTCGTCGAAGGAGCCGAGCTGCACGATCATCTGCTGCTTGACCTGGCCGAGGACGCGGGGCCTGCCGCCCTTCTTCAACGTCTCCACCGCCTTGACGAGCTCCTGGTAAGGGTCGGCGGCGGCCTTCTTCGGCTCCTCGTCGGGCGTGCGCGCGGCGCGGTCCTCCTCCAGCAGGGAGGCGTAGGAGATGAAGTGGTCGGCGGACTCGATCAGGTGGTACGACGTTGCCTCCGAGACCCCGATCACGACGACCGTCTTCCCCTGGCTCCTGAGGAGGCTCACGAGCGGAATAAAGTCCCCGTCGCCCGTGACCAGCACGTAGGTGTCCACCTGCGGGTGATTGTGGAGAAAGTCCGAGCATTCAACCGCGAGCATCACGTCGATGGAGTTCGTGCGCCTCTTGGAGGCCTTGCCGCCGGGGAAGTAGCGGGCTGAGATGTAGCGCGGCGAGATGCCGTTGGAGTAGAGCGTCGGCGGGGCCTGGCGGAAGTCGCCCTCCGTCCAGTCCGCGTAGGCGGTGGCCGAGACTATGCGGCCGTACTCGCGGGACTTCTCGAGAATTGCCGAGACGTTCGGTTTGGATTTGTACTCGGTGACCGTGGAGATGTAGATGTTCTCCCAGTCGATGAATATTGCAAGATCTTCTGGCATAGGTTTATTTCCTCACAAATGGGAGAGGCCCGGGGAAACCCTGGGCCTCTCGTCGGTTTCTTTACACGCTGTAGCGGTCGTGGACCCTGACCGCGGTTTGGGACAGTGTCTCGTCGTCCAGGACGGCCTCGACCCACAGGACGGAGGCCCCGTCCGCGAACCCCTCAGGCAGGTCGAAGGCCGCGACGATGGTGGCCGGGTCTTCTGCGTCGGCGAACCAGACGGGGTACTCGTCGGATTCTACGAGCATCTCCCCGTCCTCGTCGGTGACGATGAGGCGGGCCCGACGCTCGTCGTCCGTGGCGTGCTCGCAGCCCTCGAACTTGGTGTAGATGACGAAAGAGGTCTCGCCGCTCTCGGCGGGCCGGATCTCATCTAGGATCCCGAAGAGCGTCAGCCGGCCTTCGAGCTCAGAGCAACTCTCTGCGAGGACGAGCGCCGTGCACTCGACCACACCGTCGCAATCGTTATGCAACCTCTCCCCCTCCATCGCCGTTCGCCTCCGGCAGGCCGGCTGCGGACTCGTTGATCTCCTCCTCGCCCACGATCTCCTCCAGCGAGAGCTCGTCGGTCGCCCCGTCGGCGTCCGTGGACCTGGAAGCCGCCACCTTCGCGATGGCGCTCACGGAGTCGCCGCTCCTCAAGTTCATAACCCGCACACCCTGCGCCGTGCGGCCCTGCTGGGAGACCGAGTCGGCGTCCATGCGGATCGTGGTCCCGAAGTTCGAGACTATGACCAGCTCGTGCAGCCCCGGACGGACGACCCTCACGCCCTTGAGCTTGCCGCGTTCGACGTCGGTCTTGAGGGCTATGACGCCCTGGCCGCCGCGGCCCTGGGGACGGAACTGCGAGAGGGCGGTGCGCTTGCCGAAGCCCTTCTCCGTGATCATAAACAGGTCCGCCGCGTCGTCCGAGACCACATCCATGCTGAGAACGACGTCGTCCCGACCGAGCGTTAGCCCCTTGACGCCGGCGGTGGCCCGGCCCATCGGACGGGCGTCGCTCTGGGCAAAGCGGATGCCCTTGCCGTTGCGGCTGACCATCACCACGTCCGCGCCGTCGGAGACCTCGCGGACGGAGATCAACTCGTCGTCGTCGGCGAGGTTGATCGCGATGATACCGTCGGCCTTGAGCGGGGTGTTGTACTCAAGGAAATTCGTCTTCTTGACGATGCCGTTCTTCGTCGCGAAGAGCAGGTACGCGGCCTCGTCGAACTCCTTGGTCGCGATGACGGTCTGGATCCTCTCCCCCTGCGCGAAGGGCAAGAGGTTCGCGATGTGCCGCCCCTTGGCCGTCCTCCCCATCCTCGGGAGCTGGTGGACCTTGAGCCTGTACACCTTGCCCCTGTTGGTGAAGAAGAGCATGTAGTGGTGCGTCGTCGTGATAAAGAGGTGGTCGATGTAATCGCCCTCTTTGAGCTCCATCCCGGCGACGCCGATCCCGCCACGACCTTGCTTGCGGAAGGTGTTGACGGGGACGCTCTTGAGGTAGCCGCCGTTTGAGATGGAGATGACCATCTCCTCCTCAGCTATGAGGTCCTCTATCTCGAAGTCCACGCCCTCCTCGGCCGTGATCGCGGTGCGGCGCTCGTCGGCGTAGGCGGTCCGCACCTCCGCGAGCTCCTCCTTGATGATGCTGTACACCTTGCCCTCGTCGGCGAGCACGCCCTCGAGATAGTCGATCTTCTCCTGCAGGTCCTTGTGCTCCTGCTCGACCTTCTGACGCTCGAGCGCGGTGAGCCGCTGCAAACGCAGGTCCAGGATCGCCTGCGCCTGACGCTCGGAGAGATCGAAGGTCTTCATCAGGTTGTTGCGCGCCGTCTCGACCGAACGGCTTCGGCGGATGGTCGCCACGACCTCGTCGAGGTTGGAGAGCGCGATCAGCAACCCTTCCAAGATGTGCGCCCGGGCCTTGGCCCGCTCCAGCTCGTAGCGCGTCCGGCGGGTGACGACCTCGAACTGGTGGGCGACGTAGTGCTTGAGGACCTCCCTATACGAGAGCGTCTTCGGGACGTTGTTCACGAGGGCGACCAGGTTCACGCCGAAGCTCTGCTGCATCTGGGTGTGCTTGTAGAGGTTGTTCAGGACGACCTTCGGCACCGCCTCGCGCTTGAGCTCGATAACGACTCGCATCCCGTTCCGGTCGGACTCGTCGCGCAGGTCGGAGATGCCGTCGAGCTTGCGCTCCTTGACCAGCTCGGCGATCTTCTGCAGCAGGTAGCTCTTGTTGACCTGGTAGGGGATCTCGGTGACCACGATCTGGGTCCGATTGCCCTTGATCTGCTCCGTATGAGCCCGCGCCTGAACCTTCACCGACCCGCGCCCGGTCGTGACCGCGTCCCTGATGCCGCGCAGGCCGACGATCACGCCTCCCGTCGGGAAGTCAGGTCCCTTGATGTGCCTGGCGATGTCATCATCGTCGAGCTCGGGGTCGTCGATGAGCGCGACGGTCGCATCGATGACCTCGGCGAGGTTGTGGGGTGGGATCTTGGTTGCCATCCCGACCGCGATGCCGTCCGAGCCGTTGACGAGCAGGTTCGGATACCGTGCCGGCAGCACGCTCGGCTGCCGCTGGCTCTCGTCGAAGTTCGGGACGAAGTCCACCGTGTCGGAACTTATGTCCCTTAGCATCTCCGTCGCCATGCGCGTGAGACGCGCCTCGGTGTACCTCATGGCGGCCGGCGGGTCGCCGTCGACGCTCCCGAAGTTGCCCTGGCCGTCGACGAGCGGGTAGCGCATCGAGAAGCTCTGGGCGAGCCTGGTCAGGGTATCGTAGACGGCCGAGTCGCCGTGCGGGTGGTACTTACCGATGACCTCACCGACGACCGTAGCGCTCTTGCGGTAAGGGCGGTTCGGCTGGAGCCCGACGTCGTGCATGGCGTAGAGGACGCGGCGGTGGACCGGCTTCAGGCCGTCCCGGACGTCCGGCAGGGCGCGCGAGACGATCACGCTCATCGCGTAAGAGAGGAACGAGTCCTTTATCTCGTCTTCTATGGAGTGGGGACGGATGTTCCCCGAGAAAGTGTCAAGCATCGTTGGTCCTCGTTATGTCGCCTCGAATGGTCAGGTATTCCTCCCTCGTCGTCTCCCCGCCCGCATGCCTCACGGGGTCACGCATCCAGGTTCTTCACCGCGCTGGCGTTCGCCTCGATAAACGCCTTGCGCGGCTCCACCTTGTCGCCCATGAGCGCCGTGAAGAGTTCGTCCGCCGTCGGCTCCGAGTCAACCGTGACCTGCAAAAGCGTCCGGTTCTGCGGGTCCATCGTGGTCTCCCAGAGCTGGATCGGGTTCATCTCCCCGAGGCCCTTGAAGCGGCCGATGTTCGCGTTGCCGTTGGCGTTGAGGCGCGTAAGCGTCTCCTGAAGCTCGCGGTCGTTGTAGACGTAGTGGTCCTTGCGCTGGTACGTGATCTTGTACAAGGGCGGCTGCGCGATGTACACGTAGCCGGCCTCGATCAGCTCCGGCATGTTCCTGAACAGGAACGTCAACACCAGCGTCCTGATGTGGCTGCCGTCCACGTCGGCGTCTGTCATCAGCACTATCTTGTTGTAGCGCGCACCTTCGATGTTGAAGCTGTCCCCCACGCCGGCCCCGATCGCGGAGATCATGGCCTGTATCTCGATGTTGGAGAGGACCTTGTTGATGTTGGCCTTCTCGACGTTCAGGATCTTGCCTCGCAGCGGCAGTATGGCCTGGAAGTTGCGCTCCCTACCCTGCTTGGCCGAACCGCCAGCCGAATCTCCCTCGACGATGTACAGCTCGCTCCTCGCAGGGTCCTTGGACGTACAATCCGCCAGCTTGCCTGGAAGGGTCGTGCTCTCCAGGTATCCCTTGCGCATCTTGTCCCGGATCGTACGGGCCGCGAGCCGCGCCCTTGCGGCCTGCAGGGCCTTGCCTATGATCGCCTTCGCCTCGGCCGGCCGCTCCTCCAGGAACTCGGTCAGAAACTTGTTCGTGGCGCTCTCCACGAGACCCTTGACCTCGGTGTTCCCGAGCTTGGTCTTCGTCTGCCCCTCGAACTGCGGCTCGCCGAGCTTTACCGATATGACGGCCGCGAGCCCCTCGCGGATGTCGTCGCCGGTGAGGTTCTCCTCTTTCTCCTTGAGGATTCCCTTGTGCCGGGCGTAGGCGTTGATCGTGCGCGACAGCGCCGACCGGAAGCCGGAGAGGTGCGCCCCGCCCTCGTGGGTGTTGATGTTGTTGGCGAACGTGAAGACGGAGTCCTGGAAGCCGCTGTTCCACTGCAACGCGACCTCGACGGCGCCTATCTCCTCGTCCCGCTCCAGGTAGAAGACGCTCTTGTGGACCGGGTCCTTGGCGTCGTTGATGTGGGCCACGAAGTCCCTGATGCCGCCCTCGTACTGGTACGTGACGTCCCGGTCCTCTTCGCGCTCGTCGATCAGTCGGATCTTCAAGTTCTTGTTCAGGAAAGCCGACTCGCGGAAGCGCCGCGTGAGCGTGTCGAAGGAGAGCTCGCGGGTCTCCGTAAAGACCTCGGAGTCCGGCATGAAGCTTAGGGTCGTCCCGGTCGCCTCGCCCTTCTTGAGCTTGCGATCCTTGGTGAGGTCGCCCTTCGGGAAACCGCGCTCGTAGCGCTGGCTCCACACGTGTCCCTCGCGCCGAACCTCGAGCTCCAGCCACTCCGAAAGCGCGTTCACGACCGAGGCGCCGACGCCGTGCAGGCCGCCCGAGACCTTGTAGCCGGAACCGTCGAACTTGCCGCCGGCGTGCAGCGTGGTCATGATGACCTCCGCGGCTGACTTGCCGTACTTCTCCATGTTGCCGACCGGCAGCCCGCGGCCGTCGTCGGTCACAGTAACGGAATCGTCCCCGTGCACCGTGATCAGGATCTCCGAGCAATACCCGGCCAGCGCCTCGTCGATGGAGTTGTCCACGATCTCCCAGACGAGATGATGCAGCCCACGAGGCCCGGTCGTCCCGATGTACATGCCCGGACGGCGCTTGACGGCCTCGAGCCCTTCGAGGACCTGGATCGAACTTGCATCGTACGTGCTGCCGGAATGCTTGGTAGCGGCTTTAGCCCCCAAAGAGGACCCTCCTCATCTCATGTTCCGCGAAAGTAACAAGACCGTTCTTTTCTGCAGAGGTTTGCACCCGAAGATTGTAACACAACTCTTGAGTTTTCCCAACGGTCGTGTGTCCCGTTTGACGCTTATCTAAGCCTTTTTGTAGGCCGGCCCGGCCCGTTCCGGCACACCACCGCTTGTAGTGTTCGAGATATTGCCACCAGATATGCGCACCACGCGGGCCCTCCCGAGGACTTCGGCGTCGAAATAGTCGAGGTTGGTGGTGGTTATGACGGCCTGCGTGCTCTCCAGGAAATAGCCGGAGAGAAAGTCCCGCCGGCGCTCGTCGAGTTCGCTCATGACGTCGTCGAAGAGCAGGATGGGGTCCTCCCCCGTCTCCCCCCTCGTGTGGTCCCTGGCGGCGAACTTCAGCGCGAGCGTCGCGAGCCGCTGCTGCCCCTGCGAACCGAACGTCGTCAGGTTCACCCCGTCGAGCAGCACCTCGAAGTCGTCCCTGTGCGGCCCGACGGAGGTCGTGCCGCGTTCGACGTCTGAGCTGTGCGCCCCTCTGAGCGTCTCCGCGTAGCCTTCGAGGGTCGCGGTATAGGAGTAGCGGATGGTGGCCTTCTCGGAGCCGTACAGGGCCCTTAGAGAGCTTTCGAAGTAGTGTTCGAGGGGCCCGATCGCGGCCTCCCGACCCCTGAGTATCGTCTCCCCGAGCTCTATCACCTTCCGGTCCCACGTCCACAGCGTCCTCTCCGACGAGAACCCGTCCCGGATTCTTCTCAGGAGCTGGTTGCGCTGCTGAACGGCCTTCGCGTACTCCGACACCGCCCTCGCGTACGACGGCCGCAGGCTCGAAAGGAGCCCATCGAGGAACTCCCGGCGGTCTGACGGGGAGCCCTTGACGATCCTGATGTCGTCAGGGAAGAACGTAACGGCCCGTACCCCGGCCCCGCCGGCGGCGTAACCGGCCAGGGAGGTCGAGGGCGCCCCGTCCACGGTGAGGCGCTTCTTCTGCCCCGGGGCGTAGCCGACAGCCACCTTGCGTTCGTCCGGGGAGTCGTCAAAGGAGACGCGGGCCTCGACGCGGGCAAAGTCCTGTTCCCAGCGGACGACCTCGGCATCGTTGGCGGTGCGGGTAGAGGAGCCGACGACGGCGAAGGAGATGGCCTCAAGGAGGTTGGTCTTGCCCTGGGCGTTGTCCCCGACGATGACGTTCAGGCCGGGGCCAAGGAGGACGGTGTCGTCGGCGTAGCTACGGAAGTTTATGAGGCGGAGGGCGCGCAGGTAGGAGGTCAACCGACATCCAGGCGTTCGTCACCCACCTCGACCACATCGCCCGGGACCAGCTGCCGGCCGCGGCGGGTCTCGACCTCGCCGTTGACGAGGACCTCGCCGGCCTGGATCAGGACCTTGGCCTCCCCCCCGCTCCCAACGAGGTCAGAGGCCTTCAACGCCTGCCCGAGCGTGATGACGGGTTCGGGGTCCAACTAGCCCCTGGACGGATCGCGCATCGGCATGATCAGGTACAAGAAATCAGGCTCGCCACCGTCCCCGTTATCCTCGCCGTTCTCTCCAGGCACGATCAGCCCCGGCTTGAGCGCCTCGTTGAGCTTGAACTTGACCTTCTCGGTGTCTATGGCCGACACACCATCGAGCAGGTACCCCGGGTTGAAGGAGATGAGGAAGTCGTCTTCGCTGTTGGCCGGCAGCTTCTCGTGGGCCTCCCCGACGTCCCCGTTCTTGACGATCACTTCGACGGAGCCCTCGGAGAACGAGAGGCTGACCGGCACGGGCGGCGTCTGGCGCTGGGCGAAGAGGTTGACGCGCCGCAGGGTTCCCATCAGGTCTTCCCTGGAGACGGAGATCTCGCGCTCGAAGCCCGTCGGCAACAACCGCCTGTACTCCGGGAAGTTTCCGTCGATGAGCCGCGTGCCGAAGACGACGTCCCCGATCCTGAACAGCGCCTGGTTCTCCGAGAGCGAGACCTCGACGTCGGTCTCGTCCGAGCCGGAGAAGATCCTGGAGACCTCCGTCATGGCCCTGGCGGGAATGATCGCCTCCCTTGAATCCTCGAACGGCGTTGTCGCCAGCTCCGTCTCCTTGATGCTGAGACGGTAGGAGTCGGTGGTGACCATGCGAACCCTGGCGTCCTCGAAGGAGATCAGGATCCCCGTGAGCACGGGCCGAGTCTCGTCCCTCGAATACGACCGGGACACCTTCTCGACGGTATCCACGAGCGACTCGCCGGGCATCCGGAACGCGCCCTCGGCGTCGAACTCCGGCAGCCGCGGGTAGTCGTCCGCGGCGTAGGCCCTGATGGTGTACTCGTTCTCCCCGGCGGCGAGACGAACCGTCCCCTCGGAGCCGTCGTACTCCAGCGTGAAGTTTCCAGCCGGCAGCGACCGCACGATGTCGTTGAAGATGCGGGCCGGAATAACCACCCGCCCCTCGCCCTCTATCTCCGCCGGCGACATGGTCTGGATCGAGATCTCCATGTCCGTCGCGCTCAACTTGAGCGCCCCGCCCTCGACCTCCAGCAAGATCCCACCGAGCAACTGAATGGTGGATCTCGCAGAGACACCACGCGAGACCAGAGCGAGCTTTTTCCCAAAGACATCAGTGCTACAAACGGCCCTCATTTTGCCTCCCTTCTCACCTTATTATTACTACTGGAACATATCTTTATTAGATTAATAATAATAATAAGGCCTGTGGATATGTGGATAACCGCCAAAATCCTCTTTACCTAGGCCCATTACTGCCGGTCGCGCCTGTGGATAAAATTGTGGATAACCCGCGTTTTCCTGTGGACAAATTGTGGATAAGTGCCGAGTTATCCACAGGCCAGACTTATCCACAATTTTATCCACAGACTTATCCACAGGTTTTACCCCTCTTATCCACAGGTTTATCCACAAGTAAATACGACTGGAATTCTTGAGAACGGCCCGTGACGGTCTACTTATCCACAAAAAGCGGCACTTATCCACAGCTTCTGTGGATAAGTCGCGAAACCTGTGGATAGTTGAGAGGGGGTTATCCACAGGCAAACCCTGAAGCTGTGGATAGGGTGTGGATAGATCGGCGTCAGGAGCCCGGATGTTTGTTACAAAGTTGCTACCCTGGGGGGAGGGGTTCAGCGCTTGCTCTTGACGTGGGATGTGAGCTCGTGGATTTGGTTGAAGGCGTCCCGGTCGCTGTTTATGAGACGGGAGATTTTGGCGGTCGCGTGCATGACGGTGGAGTGGTCGCGGCCCCCGAAAGCTTTGCCTATCTTTGGCAACGATTCGTCAGTGAGCTCACGAGAGAGGTACATGGCGACCTGGCGCGGGTAGGCGAAGCCCTTGGAGCGGCTCTGGCCGACGAGATCGGCCTTCGCGACGCCGAAGTACCGGCAGACCTCGTGTTGGATCAGCTCTATGGGGATCTCGCGGTACGCCTGGTCGGGCAGGATGTCTTTGAGGACCTCCTCGGCCAGGGCCACGCTGACCCGCCGCTCGTAGAGTGAGGCGTAGGCCAGGATGCGGATCAGGGCGCCCTCCAGCTCCCTGATGTTTGTCGAAACCTTGGACGCGATGAACGTCAGCACCTCGTCGTCCACTTCCAGGCGGTCCATGATCGCCTTTTTGCGCAGGATCGCGATACGGGTCTCGAGGTCCGGCGGCTGGATGTCCGTAACGAGGCCCCACTCGAAGCGGCTGATGAGCCTGTTCTCCAGGGTCTGTATGTACTTCGGGTGCCGGTCGGAGGCTATGACGATCTGCTTGTTCTCTTCGTAGAGCGAGTTGAAGGTGTGGAAGAACGCCTCCTGGGTCTCCACCTTGTTCTCCAGAAACTGAATGTCGTCCACGAGCAGGACGTCTTGTTCCCGGTAGCGCTTCTGGAACTCCAGGGGAGAGTTGTCCCTCATCGAGTTTATGAAGTCGTTTGTGAACTGCTCGCAGGTGACGTACCGGATGCTCATGCTCGGGTTCTGGTCTTCGACGTAGTGCCCGACGGCCCTCAGGAGGTGCGTCTTGCCGAGGCCGACGCCCCCGTAGATGAAGAGCGGGTTATAGACGACGCCGGGAGTCTCGGCCACTGCCAGGGTCGCGGCGTGGGCGAACCTGTTGCCGGCCCCGATCACGAACGTGTCGAAAGTGTACTTGGCCTTGAACGATCGCGGCGCGCGGGCGTTGAGTGCCGGCTCGGCCCCACCCGCCGCGGCGCCGTTCCCGGAACCTTCCGGGCTCCCGACGCTGACCACCAGGGAACTCTCCCGGCCCATCACGGTGCCGAGGACTTCTTCGAGGAGCGGGCGGAAGCGGCTCTCGATGTACTCCTTGGCGAAGGTGTTCGGGACGGAGATCTCCAACCGGTCGTCCCGCACGTCCACCGGCCTTATCCCCTCGAACCATACCCTGAGCGACGACACGTCTATCTGCTCGGACGCCCGATCCAATACCTCGGCCCATACCTGATCCACGCGGCCCGCCACAGGCTACTTGACCCAGGCGCTGACTATCGCCTCCACCACGTCTTTGCCGAGGGGCGAGATGATTCTCTTGCCCGACTCGTGCGCCTGGACCAACCCGTGCTCCTCCAGCACGGAGAGGTCCCGGTACGCCGTGCTGACGCTGATCTCCAACTGATCTGCGACCGTCGAAGGGCCGACCTCCCCGCACTCCAGAACCGTGATGAGCACCTTTTGCTGCCTCTCCGAGATGTTCATCCGCGGCACGCCGTCCGGGTATCTGCGCGCCGCCTGTTGAACCTTGGGGGGTTCGGTCCCCGACGCTGACGTGCCGCCGACCGAGATGGTTGCCACCGTGCCGCCACCAATGTTGTCCTCGACGGTCAGGGCACCACCCGACCTCTCCGCCGACGTCCGCGCCAGGCCTAGCCCGGCCCCAACACCCCTGATGTCCTCTAACGCTGTGGGCGAAGCCCCGGTGAAGCCGAACTCGACCGCCCGCTCCTTATTCCGGATGCCCGGTCCCCGATCCGAAACGCGCACGACGCTGCCACCGTCGAGAACCGAGACGACCACGCCCTGGTATTCGGCGTGTATAAGGTTCTCTAGCACTTCCCGTACCGCCTCCTCGGGAACCTCGCCGCCGAGCTCCCGAACCGTGGCCATGACTGACCTCGTGAAC
>JACDFX010000208.1 GCA_013815575.1 Rubrobacter sp. | reverse complement strand
GCCCACGGGGGGGCGCCGGTCGCCGTGATCCTCGTAGACCCCGGCGACGTCAGGGACCTGGACCTGCTGCTCGACCGGGTCGAGGCTCGTATAGGCGAGCCGGTCCCGCTCGACGAGGGCAACCTCTTCGGGATGGTCGTGGGCGGGGTGGACGACGGGGGCGCGGAGAGCGCGGCGAGGCGGACCCTGGCGGCGGCGAGCTCCCTGGGCGCCGGCGAGACGCGGGCGGGGGCAGCGATCTACCCCCGCGACGCCCGCTCCGCCGGGGACCTGCTTGTCGCGGCCGGCAGGGCGCTCGAAGCCTCCTTCGAGGTCGAGGGACCGAGCGCCATCGTCATCTCCGGCAGAAACGCCCCAGAGGAGAACTACCGCGCGGCCCGCTAGCCCCTAGCACGGCGCTTTGCGGCTTCCAGCCTTGCGGGTGGGCGACGTCGCGTCGCACCCAAAACAGCCTTCAGGGGAGGCGCGCCGCAACCCTGGCGGGGGCCATCCGTACCGATGATATAATTCAACACTGACTTTGCAGGCTCGACGACAGCCGGGGGTGGGCGTCCCAGATGGGAAGATTTACTAGAGCGATCCGCGGCTTTTTCGGAAAGTTTCTTTCCGGGGTCGAGCAGCGCAACCCCGAGATACTGCTCGAAAACGCCGTCCAGGACGAGCTCGAGAACTTGAAGAAGCTCCAAGTCGCGGCGGCCCGGACGATGGCCTACGAGAAGATGCTCGCCAACGACGCCGCGAGCAAGCAGAAGACCTTGACCGTTAAAGAACGCCAGGCCAGGGAGCTCGCCGGCCGGGGCCAGCGCGCCGCCGCCGTCGAGGTCGTCCAGCAGAAGCAGGAGGCCCAGACGCAGCTCGTCGAGATAGAGGGCCGGCTGGAGGAGGCGCGCAAGAACTCCCAGGAGATGGAGCGGGCCTTCCGCGACCAGGAACGCCGCTACAACGACGTGGCGCGCGAGCGGGCCGCCCTCATGGAAGAGCACCAGCGCTCGCGCGCCATGCGCACCGCCAACGACGCGCGGGCCCAGATCTCCCTCTCGGATTCGTCACGGGATCTCGAAAAAGCCCGCCAGTCCATCCGCCAGGCCTCCTACGAGGCCGAGGCCGTCGGCGAGCTCGGCACCAGCGAGACGGAGCGTCAGATCGCCGCCGCCGAGGTGGACCTAAAGCGTATCGACGCCGAACGCGAACTCGAGATGATGGAGATAGAGATGGGCCTCCGGGAGCCCGAGCCCATAGAGGCGGCCCCCACGGAGGAGACGCCCGACGGGCCGCGGCCGGAGGAAGGGCCGCGTGGGTAGCGGCGTCTCCCGGTATCTGACGCGCCTGATCCCCTTCGGCACCTTCTCGGGCTTCGCCGTGCTCGCCGCGACGGGCCCGGATACTAGCTACCTGCTTGCCGCCCTCTTCGGTTCTGGCGCCGTGTACACGGGCTCGCGCCTGCTGGACCGGCGGGGCAACAGCCGCCGGGAGCTCTCGCGCCGGGCGCGGGATAACGTCAAAGAGCTCGGGCGCATAGCCAGGGAGGACCGTATCGCGGCGCCCCAGACTAAACGGCTCGCGGAGCTTCAGGCGGGGGTTATCGAGAGCTGGGAGCTTCTCCCGGAGCAGTACAGGCCGCTTCTGGACGAGGACATCTTCACCATCGTCGGGGAGGTGGGCGACGCGGCGCGGCTCGCACGGCGGCGGGCTTTGCTCCGGCGGCACCTGGAGGGCCTGAACCGGCGTGAGATCTCCGGCCGCATCAAGGGCCTGGAGAAGGACCTTGCCCGGCTGGAGGAGGATTCACCCCTGCGTTCGCCGTTCGAGGCGGCTCTCGAGGGGCGGCGGGGAGAGCTCGCCGGCTACGGGGACATACTCGACGGCATCAGCATGATAAACGCCCAGCTGGAGGGCGCCGAGAGCCTGCTCGGCAACCTGCGAGGCGAGTTGCTCGCGGTGGACAACCGGCTCTCTTCCGGCCCGCACGACCCGGGCCTCCGGCAGCTCAAGGAGCGGGTCGCCTACTTCCGGCGCGGACTGGACGAGGTCACGAGGAGCGTAGAGTCACTGCCCGATACGGAGAGGATGGCGGCTAGATGAGCGAAGAGCGCACCAACCGGCAAAGCTTCTTCTCTAGGATGTTCAAGGAGAACGAAGGCGACGATGGGACTTCGATCTACTCCCGACAGGAGATCGGGGCCGGGGAGACCGGCGGGCGCGAGGCCGGCCCCCACTCGCGGGCCTTTACCGTCGAGCGGGCCGCCGAGGTCATAAAGAACCTCCCGCCCGAGGTGCCGCGTCCGGCCGCCGTCCGCATCGTGCGCCAGACATTGGAGGCGGCGGGCATAGACATAAACGAGCTCGACTCCTCGACGCGGGCCAGGGAGTCCAGGCTGGAATCCGAGATAGACCTCGGCGAGGACCGCATCCGCAAGCTCAAGGATGACACGGAAGACGTAATCCGCAACCTCGAAGACCAGATCCGAAAGTCCCGCGAGGCCCGCAACTTTGGCGTCGCCGAGCAGGAGCGCAAGATAGACGCCGCCGAGACGGGCCTGGAAGACATAGACATGGTGCGCAACTTCTTCGGGCTCCCGCAGAACGAACCTGAAGAGGAACCCCAAGAGGAACCCCAAGAGGAACCCCAAGGGGAGCCTGAACAGCCCTCCGAAGACTCTACCGCCGGCGACGAGACCCAGGTAATAGGGAACGTCGGCGAGGACGACACGCAGGTCCTGAGGCAGCCAGGCCCGCTCTCTGACTCCGAGGACTACTGGAGCACCCGGGACGAACGCGGGCAGTGAGCATCCCGCGTCGCATCGGCCGCCTCGCCAGCGGCTTTCTCTCCAACATCCAGGACGACGAGCGCGTCCGCGAACGCCTCCGCACCGGCCGCGAACGAGGTGAGAACCTGAGGGGCGCCTTCGAGGCCGCCCTCCGGGGGGCCCAGGAAGAGTTGCGCCGCTCCGAGGAACGCCGCCGCGCGGAGGGGGGACAATCTACGGGATCCACCTCCGCCGGGACCCAAAACACCCGGCAGAGCTTTGGGGGCCGCGCCTCGGGTTGGACCTCTTCCCCGACTTTTGCCCCGCTCAAGTACCCGCCGAACGTGCTCTCGGCCTACGACCGGCTCGGCCTCATCCCGGGAGTGCCGATGGAAGAGGTCGACCGCAAGCGCCGGGATCTCGTCAAGCGCTTCCACCCCGACAGGTTCCCCGACCCGGACAAACGCGTCCGCGCCGAGAAGGTAACCTCGGAGATAAACGCCGCCCACGACACCATAGAACGCCACCTTCCGCGCAAGAAGCGGTAGGGCGGCCCCGGGAAATACTGCGCGGATCAAGGACCGGGTGGTGCAAGTCTTTTTGAAGACCGAACGATTGGTTTTACGTCGGTTCACCGAGGCCGACGCGGACGACCTGTTCGACCTCGACGGAGATCCCGAGGTCATGCGCTTCCTCACCGGAGGCAAACCGACGCCCCGCGAGGTGATCCGAGACGAGACCCTGCCCCGATTCCTCCGTGCTTACGAGCGTTTCGAGGGGTTCGGCGTCTGGGCGGCCAACGAGAGGTCTAACGGCAAGTTCCTGGGATGGTTCGAGTTCCACCCACCGGAAGGACGCGGCCCCGAGGAGGCTGAGCTCGGCTACCGGCTGCGCCGTTCCGCCTGGGGAAAGGGCTACGCCACCGAAGGGTCGCTTGCCCTGATCCGCAAGGGCTTCGCCGAACTCGGCGTGCGGCGCGTCGTGGCGGAGACGATGGCGGTCAACTCGGCCTCCCGACGCGTGATGGAGAAGGCGGGGCTGACGTACGTGCGAACTTTCCATCAATACTGGCCGGAGCCCATAGCTGGTGCGGAGCACGGAGAGGTCGAGTACGCGCTGACGAAGGCCGACTACCGGGTTAAATACGGCCTTCCTGACCCGCCTCGTCCAACCCACAAGTCCCCTGGAGTACCCCCAGACTTCTAGGAGGGTCTTTTAGAGAAAGTTCACCATGCTCTTGCTTCTTCCCTAATGCCAGGGTCTTCCT
Source organism: Rubrobacter sp. (assembly GCA_013815575.1). Classification (GTDB taxonomy): domain Bacteria; phylum Actinomycetota; class Rubrobacteria; order Rubrobacterales; family Rubrobacteraceae; genus Rubrobacter_D. The sequence continues at coordinate 751 of JACDFX010000208.1, read as the reverse complement.
GCCCCGGGCGGGAGGGTGCCACACCCGGAAGTTTGAGAATGCGGCGCCTTTCCTAGCGGTACACTGCACGGTGCGGGTCCACGGTAGGGGGCAGGTTTGGAGGAGGGCGGGTGGATGGCCGGGTCCCGGCTCTCGGAACTGAGGAACATGCGCGTACTATTGGAAGAAACGAGGCTGCTCGCCCGAGACCTGACCTACCATCGGCGGGCGGGCACTAGACGAGGTAGATCGCCAGATAAGAGAGCTACGAACTTCGTAGTCTCCTCAAGGCGAAGTTCGCAGAACTTATCCCGGGAACTTGGGTGAATAAATGGGCGTGGTACTCTAGCCGCGCAGGGGGCCGACGAGGCGACCGTCGAGGGTAGTACGGAGCCAAGCGATCAGGAGAGATTTCAGCCTTTTTCGTCTCGTAACCTTATGACAAACTTATGGCGTTCCCACGGAACTCGCGTATCGGTCAATCGCGACGTTCTTGTTGTAGATCCGCCAACATTCCGCGCAGTTCTTCCACCTCTTTCCTCAAGGCGGGAATTTCGCGGTCAGCTAGGGAGTGCACGTCTCTCCCAATGCGATCCAGCTTGGCCTGGGACCCGGGTTCTTGCGCACTCAAGTCTTGCGCGCCGGAGCCTTGCAGGACGTCTCCGAGGCGCTCTACGGATCGCGCAAGGGCCTCCCCGCCCGGCGCCCCGTGCAGCAGCCGATCGAGTCCAGTCCTGAAGAGAAGCCCGAAGACCGCGAGCACCAGTATCGT
>JACDFX010000013.1 GCA_013815575.1 Rubrobacter sp. | reverse complement strand
GATGCTCTCGGAGCTCGCTGGCGGGGGCCACCTCGCCGTAGAGGGCCGCGGTGGGGCGCTCTTCTACTCGCTCCCCGGACGGGGCGGCCCGGAGCTCGAAAGTCGGTGGTAAGTTGTCTGAAGTAGTCGTTACTTGCCGATCCGGGAGGGAGTCATGGGCTTTACGACCGATATAGGCCACGATACTCCCCGGTATAGCCCCGTCTGCACCTACTGCAAGCACGCCGAAGGGTTCCGGAGCGGCGAGGCATTCGGGCGCGAGCCGATCCCGCTGCCCATCTGGTACGGCGAGAACGGGCACCGTGAGCCCTACCCTGGCGATGGCGGCATCCGCTTCGAGCCGGTGCGGGGCGTGGGGAGATCCAGCTAGGTTCCCCAGACCTGGACCTGGTACTTCTCTCGCTCTTCGGGGTCGGTGATCGCCCGGGTGCCGTTGCCGAAGCGGCCGTTGAACAACTTCTTCTTTACATGCTGGCCTTTGTTGTCCACTTCGACCACCTCGGCCTCGACCGGGAATCCGGAGGGCTTTACGTGGACCCTGCAGAGGTCCTTGCCGCCGACCTCCAGTAACTCGTACCCGATGTTGGCAGCCGCGGCCATGCCGACGGAGTTGATGAGGGTCTGGTTGAGGTGGAGGCCGAACACGTCGCGGTCGTCCTTGCCTTCTTTGCGCAGGGTCGTGTAGTCGGAATCGAGGCCGAAGACCGAACCGTCGTCGGCGACCCCGATGAGCAGGGTCCCGCCCTCGCGGCTGTTGAGGAACGCGGCGACGGTCTTGAGGCTCGACGTCTGGAGCGGCTTGAAGAGCTCTCCGGTACCAGCGCGCGTACGGAAGGTGGACTTGTACTCCAGGTGCGAGCCCTCCTTAGGCGGCGGGCCGAGCAAGTCCCCGATGGGGCAGTGCTCCTGCCAGGCGACCTTCGCCCTACCGTACACGAGCGGCAGGTAGACGCTCATGACCTGGCTGGAGAGGTCCCCGTTGTCCAGCAACTGGTAGGAGAAGCTCTCGGCGCCGGCCAGCCGGTCCACGACGGCGGACTGGAAGTGCTCCGGGAACTGCACCCCGAAGTTGCCCATCGAGTTCGCGGCCGCCTGGCGCTGGACGTTCTCATCGTCCACGAGCTCCTGGGCGATGCCGTCGAGGTGAAGCCGGTCGGCCTCCGTGAGCTTGAGCCCGAACCGCTCGTTGAGCCTCTCTATGATGAGCGAGAGCGGCGATGCTTCGGGCTCCTGCCGGCGGCCGGTCCCGTCGTAGATCGTCACCACAACGCCCCGGTTCGCTTCGAGCGAGACGGAACCCTCGAAGGTCTGCTCCAGTTGCAAATGGGTCAGCTCGACCTCTGAGCCGAGATCTAGGGTCCCCCCGGTGTCGCGCTTGATGAAGGAGGCGAGCGCCCGGCAGAAACGGTAGTCCCGCTCCAGAGCGGTGTCCCCGAAACTCACTACCTGCGAGAGGAACGCGTAGGTCCGCATGAAGCGGGTGTCAAGGAGAAGGTTCGGGTCAGTCGGTGGGGCAACGGTCTGGCCGTACCAGGGCTCGAAGGCGGTCCGGATGGCGTCGGCATCGTTGCGAAAATCCAGCACGAAGGTGCCGTCCTTGCCCTCGGCGCGGCGGTTGAGCCTACTGAGGGTCTGCACGGCGGCCAGTCCCGTGAGAACCTTATCCACGTACATCGCGTAGAGTAGCGGCTGGTCGAAGCCCGTCTGGTACTTGTCGGCAACGACGAGGAAGCGCCACTCCTCCCCCTCGAACTCGCCCGGGGTCCTGCCCTCCGGGAACCCGTTCATCTGGGACTCGCTGTAGGTGACGCCCTCATCCTCCACCGTGCCGGAGAAGGCGACGAGGATACCCAGAGTCCCGTGGCCGTGTTCGTCCGCGTACTTTCGGAGGGCGCGGGCCATCCGGACGGCGTGCCGGCGCGAGGAGGTGACGACCATCGCCTTGGCCCTACTCCCGATCTTCCCGGCCACGTGCCGGCGGAAGTGTTCGACGATGATCTCCGCCTTCTGGGAGAGGTTATGCTCGTGCAACCCGACGAACCGGGCGATGGCCGCCCCGGCTTCCCCCGGGTCGTACTCTGGATCTTCGTTCACGGCTTTCTCGATCTTCCAGTACGTCCCGTAGGTGAGGTAGTTGGCGAGGACGTCGTGGATAAAGCCCTCTTCGATGGCCTGGCGCATCGAGTACGTGTGCGAGGCGACGTTGTGGCCCACCTCCTCTTGGTAGGTCCCGAACATCTCCAGGGTGCGGCCCTTGGGCGTGGCGGTGAACGCGAAGAAGCTGAGGTTGGGCTGCCGACCCCGCGCTGCGACCTCACGCGCGAGCGCCTCCTCGGCCGGGTCCCCGGGGACCGTGTACGGAACTTCGTTGCCTTCGGCGGCGAGATCATCCGGCCAAACTGGGCCCGTGCCGAGAACCTTCTTCATGTCCCTGGCGGTCTCGCCCGTCTGAGAAGAGTGGGCCTCGTCCACGAGGACGGCGTAACGTCTGGCGGGGAGGCCTTCGATTTTGTCCAGCACGAAGGGGAACTTCTGGAGGGTCGTTATGATGATGCGGGCGGTCTGGCCCGAGAGGGCGTCGGCGAGCTGCGCCGAGGACTCGTCTATCTTCTGGACGACGCCGTGGGCATGCTCGAACTGGTAGATCGTGTCCTGAAGCTGCCTGTCGAGCACGACCCGGTCCGTGATGACGACCACCTTGTCGAAGACCTTCTCATCCGCGGCGTCGTGGAGGTTCGAGAGGCAGTGGGCGAGCCAGGCGATGGTGTTGGACTTGCCGGAGCCCGCGGAGTGCTGGACGAGATAGCTCTTCCCCGGCCCGTTTCCCCTGGCGTCAGCCGAGAGCGAGAGAACCGCGTCCCACTGGTGGTAGCGGGGGAAGATCAGGGTCCCGGCGGACTTCGACCCCTTCGCCCGGGCCCGCTCGGCGTGGACGAACCGCCCGATCAGGTCCAGCCAGGCGTCTTTCTCCCACACCCGCTCCCACAGGTAGGCGGTGCGGTGGCCGTCGGGATTGGGCGGGTTGCCCCTGCCGCCCGCGTTCCCCCGGTTGAAGGGCAGGAAGCGCGTCGATGCGCCCTCCAGCCGCGTCGTCATCGCGACCTGCTCGGTGTCCACCGCGAAGTGGACGATTGTCCGGCTGAGGATGACGTTCTTCGGGTCGCGGTCCTTGCGGTACTGCTCTTTCGCGTCCTCCACGCCCTGTCCTGTCAGCGCGTTCTTGAGCTCCGCAGTGGCGACGGGTAAGCCGTTGACGAAGAGCGCCAGATCGATGGTCTTGTTCGTACCAGGCTCGTAGGGCAGTTGCCGCGTGACGGTGAGCCGGTTCGCCCCGTAGCGCGAGACAAGCTCTGGCGTCAGGCCGTGGGCTGGCTTGAAGTATGAGAGCCGGAGACGGACGCCGAGGTCAACGACCCCGTGTCGCAGCGCGTCCACAGTCCCGCGCGCGTCGAGCTCCTTCGCAAGCCGGTCTACGAAACCCTGACGCGCCCGCGCCTCTCCGCCGTGCAGCTTCGACAGGCGTTCCCACTCCCCGGCCTGCGTGGCCTCGATAAAAGCGAAGAGCTCGACGAGGTCAAGCCCCCGCGCCGCGTCGAAGTCTCCCGAGGCGTTGCCGACCTTGACGGTCCGGTACCCGCCGCGCTCTACGAGGGAGCGGGCTATATGCTCCTCGAACACCCTCTCGTCAGGTTTCACTATCTCACGTCTCCCCCGCCCGCACCCGCCGGCCTTTCTCCCCTATCGGCGTCATGCTTCCGCCTCGTCGTCGTAAACGGCCAAGCCGGCGCCCCTGGCGGCGTCGTTCAGTCGCCCGTCGAAGCATAGAAAACGCAGATCCTCGAACCGCATCGAGAACCTGGCCGCGCTCGCCAGATGCACGGCGTCGTAGCCCCGCAGGGCGTGGCTCTCGGCAAGCCCACCGGCGAGGTGGGAGATGGTTTCGGAGACGTCCAGTCGGTCGTAGGCGGGCCAGTCGTCGTCCAGATCGCCGACAGCACCCCGGTATTCCTCTTCGGTAAAGTCTCTTTCGCGGAACCTCCTGGCGAGGCCGGCGCGGGCCTCAGCATAGGCGACGGTCGAGGTTACCGCCCTCTCGGCGATTCCGACCGCCTCCCGCACCAAGTCCCGTCCCTCTTCCTCCACGTAAAGCTTCACCAGGGCGCTGGTGTCCAGGTAGACGACCAAGCCTAGCGCCGGTCTTCTATCACGGCCTCGGCCACGGTGCGTCCACTCTTGGGCCTGGGCGGGTGCTTGCTGCCCCGCGGCTTTCCTCCCTGGGACGGATAGTATCCTCGCTCCTCGTCGATTATTCCTTCGTTTCGGGCTTCGCTACCCTCTGTCTCCAACTCGCGCAGGATCGCGCGATGCACCCACTCCCTCAAGCTCTCGTCCTTCGCCGTGGCGGACAGCTTGATCCGGCGCCGCAACTCCGGCTCCACCTCCAGCGTAAGCTTGACCTTCGCCACCTCGCACCCCCGGCAATGCGTAAATACGTCTTCGCGTAGTCTACCCCACGGATCGCCGGCACCGTCTCCCAAGCCGGGAGTTCGCGTCACAACGTCAGGGCCGTCCTCAGGCCATCCTCGACGGCGAGCATGGCCCGGCTGCCGAGGCTCCCCGCCCGTTCCGCGAGGAAGGTCTTATCTACCGTAACGACCTGGGAGACGTTTACCACGGAGTCTCTGGGCAAACCCGTCTCTTCGGCCGCAACGAGCACGTTACCAGGGGCCCGCGCGAGCCCGAGGTTCGTGGTGAGCACCACCGCAATTACGGTCCCGATGCGGCTGCGGTTGAAGTCGTCGGACTGGACGACGAGGACGGGCCTCCGATACCAGGGCTCCGACGCGACGGGCTCCAGCAGCCCGGCCCACCAGACCTCGCCGCGCCGGATCTCCAGCCGCGTCACCACCCGTCTTCGGGGAGAGACTGTCCCTGCAGCCTCGCGACGACCGGGTCCAGACTGCCTCTCTCTTCCGCGCCGTAGACCTCGTCGAGGCGCTCCGTGATCCCCTCCCCCTCGTGCTCGCGAAGATAATCGCGCAACGCCTTCGCGTAGAGCTCGCTCCGCGTCATCCCCAGCCGCCGGGCAAACCCCTCCGCCGACTCGAAAAGCTCGTTCGGAATAGAAATGGCAGTCTTCATCGCTCTAGTATAACCAGGGTTATACCACTCGTCTACGAAGCCCTTACACCCGGCACCTCCATCTCCCCCGTCATGGCCGCGGTGATGAGCGTCTGCCGGTGTTCTGTGGGGCATCGGTTCCGTTTGCGGGGGAAAGGCCCGGCGGCGGTGGATGCCGTCGAACATCCTCTTTGGCCGGATCAGGCAGCCAGCGATTTGACGAACTCGGCCTCGTCACGATGGCTCTTTACGGCGGCACGCAAGTCTTCGAGGCGTCTGCTTTGTTTCGGGTTCATCCTGGCGCTGTTGCGCTCCAACTCTTCGACCCTTTGCTCCAACAGGAACCAATCGTAGACGTAGGACATACGCTCCGCATCGTCCCAGCCGTGGATCTCACGAACCACCTCCGGCAACTCCTCGTATGCGCCGAGAGCCTGCGCGAGGAGGAGGTCGATCCTCTCCTGGGTTGCGCTGCCTACCTTAGCCACCTGAAATCGTCCGCCTTCCGCACGGCGTCCGTGCCGCTTACCATGTGACCCGTGATTATAACGCCGTCCGCCACGCCGTATAACACGAACATCGAAGGTTCGGCTCGTCGTCCTCTGCGCCGGTGCGGCACGGGGTTGTCGGCGAAGACGTACACGAGGGGCGCATCGTTGCCCGATGGCTTACCCACGCCGAACCGGGCGGAGCCGTCCTCGACCGCGGCCCTCAAATCCGCCAGATACTGCTCCGGCGTCGTGCCGTCGGTCCATTGCTCGTCCAGAACGATGCGGCGCACGAGGTGATGCACGAGCGAACTCTCTCTTCCGCCAAGCGTGTAACCGCTCGCGGATAAACCCCGCGATGACGGCGGGACACGGATCTCCTCCAGAAAGCCGGCGTCCGTGAGACGTTTGCGGATCGTCGGTATCTCGGCTTCGTGCGCTTCACGGTTCGGATCTGCATAAAGCTCGATGATGATCCCATCGGTCACCGGCCCAAGCCATGCAACACCGCAACTTCCGGCACCCCGATCTCCCCCGTCACCGCCGCGGTGATAAGCGCTTGGCGGTGTTCGACGAGAAGGGCGATCTGCTGGTCAAGTTTGCTGGATATCTCAGACTTCTGTCGTCTGCGACGCTCAAGTGAAGCCACTGTTCGCTCTTGGACACTGGGAGTCACGACGGGCACAGGCAATGACCGGATGTCTTCGCCTCGTAGCTTGACCATTGATTGAGAGCTTCCTCTCGCAAGGGCCGAAATTCTATGCCGACTGCGCGACGTGGGCAGCGTGTATGATACGAACTCTGCGGACATGCGGGCACTATCTAGCCGGAGGCGATAGATAAGATCGGGGAGCATATTCCGGGCCGTTGTGTGGACGACCGCCGCTACATCGCCAACGTAGGCCGGCGTGTTCGAGCGTGTGACGAGCAAGTCGCCAACTTGCGGAACCATCGGAAGCTCTTCGGGCTGTTTCGCCAAGACTTTATTCTCTCGTGGATCGTAGCGTCCGAACTTCACAGCGCTCAACTTGAGCACGCCCCATTCTTCGCCATCGGCTGGCCGACTACCTGCTTGCAAACTGGAGCCTTGACCAAGTTCGAGCACGAAACGACCCAAGGCGGCTTCAGAAGAGTCGAAACTATCCATTACATGATCTATCTCGCGCTGGAAACGTGTTTCTAGCAGCTGGACTAGCTTACACTTCTTGGCGATGAGGGCGTCGATGCGGGCGGTTTCGGCGTCGAGGAATTCGGCAATGGCTCGCTGGGCGGGAAGATCCAGTGTAGGTACGGGAAGCCGAGCCAGATCGGACGGACTGATGGCCGGATAGCTCACTCCGACAGAATGCGCCACAACTTCCTCGATAAACGGGTCTGACTGAGCGAACCAACTCAGAAATCGTGAGTCCACTTGCGGTCGCGCGGTGAGCACAGCGAAGCCCGTAGATCCTACGAGATTGGTCGCATCGTCCGGGATACGCATTACTGCCCGCAAATATGTGCGTACCGTTGAAACGATGGTGTCTCCGGGACGGAGAACGCGTCGCGCCCGCGAAGGCGAACTCTCGAATGTCAGCGACTGTGGCTCTTCGACCAGGGCTCCGCGTCCGACAGAACCGATGTCCAAGTACCGAAACTCAAAGTCGGGATCGGTAGTTTCGGGCAGCGTTCTAGCGTTGAGTTCGACAACCCGACCTAGGGGGACGGTCGGCCAGCTTGTGTGCAGCAGGCTTACTTCGTCACCTCGGCGAGCAGATCCTGTATTTCTTTCTCCAAGCCTTTGATCTCGGCGTCTATCTCCTCCAGGGGGCGCGGGGGTTTGTAGACGTAGAAGTGCCTGGTCAGCGGGATCTCGTACCCAACCTTCGTCTTGTCGTGGTCCACCCAGGCACCGGGGACGTAGGGCAGGACCTCTTTTTCCATGTGATCCCGGACAGCGGCGCGGTACTCGGCGGACTCAAGCCGCGCGGTCGGGTCGGCCTCGTAGACGACCGCGCCCTCGGGGAGCGGGACGTTCTCGTGGTCGCGCATCTCGGGGTCGGGCAGCGGGTCTCCCCTGCGGTCGGTGATGGCCGGCGCTTCGGGGTCGCGAACGGCGAGAGCATCCCAGACGGCGGTCTCCTGGGCGCGGGTGAGGACGAAGCGGGCGAAGACCGGGGAGAGCTTGACGGCCAGCGCCTCGCGGTCGGTGCCGGAGAGGCCGGTGTATTCACCGAGGGCGGAGACGAGCTCGTCGCGCGTTTCGTCGTTTAGCTTCGAGAGCTTGCGTTCGGCGGTGAGGGTGGCCAGCGTTTCGTCGGTGATCTCCCATCGCAGGCGGAGGGGGCGTTCGACGGTAACGCGCATCGCGCCAAAGGACTCGTTGGGGAGGATCTTGACATGCTCGTTATCCTCGAAGTCTCCGTAGAGGCGCACGATCTCCGCCAGCCCGTCGTCGCTGATGCGCTTGCGCTTCTCGCCCAGGGATTTTCGCATCTTCTCCCAGGAGGCGCGGGCATCGACTAGCTGGACTTTGCCGCGGCGTTCCGGGGCCTTGCGGTTGGTGACGATCCAGAAATAGGTCGAGATGCCGGTGTTGTAGAAGAGCTGGTCTGGGAGGGCTACGACGGCTTCGAGCCAGTCGTTCTCGAGGATCCAACGCCGGATCTCGGACTCCCCCGAGCCCGCGGCCCCGGTAAAGAGCGGCGAGCCGTTGAAGACGATGGCGACGCGCGATTCGCCCTCCTCCACGGGTTTCATCTTGTGGATCATGTGCTGCAGGAACAGGAAGGAGCCGTCGTTGATGCGCGGCAGCCCCGCCCCGAACCTTCCGGCGAACCCGAGCGTCTTCGACTCCTTCTCGACCTCGTCGCGGACCTTTTTCCACTCGACGCCGAAGGGCGGGTTGGCGAGCAGGTAGTCGAAGCGCTCCCCCGCGTGCCCGTCCGTGGAGAAGGAGTTGCCGTGGGCGATGCGAGCCCGGTGCTCGGGGTCCTTGAGCATCATGTCGGAGAGGCAGACGGCGTAGGTCTCCGAGTTTAGCTCCTGGCCGTAGACCTCAAGCCGCGCCTGGGGGGTTTTGCTCGTTGAGGTACTGCTCGGAGACGGAGAGCATCCCGCCTGTGCCGCAGGCCGGGTCGAGCATCTTCTTGACCGTGCCGGGCTTTCGCAGCAGGTCGTCGTCCTCGATAAACAGCAGGTTCACCATCAGCTCGACCACCTCGCGCGGGGTAAAGTGCTCGCCGGCGGTCTCGTTGGAGAGCTCGGAGAACTTCCGGATCAGCTCCTCGTAGATATAGCCCATCTCTGTGTTGGAGACGTTCTCGGGCCCGAGGTCGATGTCGGCGAACCGGCCGAGCACCAGGTAGAGGAGGTTCGCCGCGTCTAGGCGGGCTATCTGGACGTCGAGGTCGAACCTTTCGAAGACCTCGCGGACGTTATCCGAGAACCCGGCGACGTAGGCAAGCAGCCCGTCGGCGACGTTGGGCGGGTCGTCGAGCACCCAGCGCAAATCGAGATCTGAGGTGTTGTTGAACTGCACGCCGGTGATGCGGTTCAGGATGGGGTCGAGCCTCTTTGGCAGGCTGCGCTGTCTTTCGAGGACCCGCTCCTTCGTCGGTTCGAGCACCCCGTCGAGCCTGCGAAGGACGGTGAGCGGTAGGATCACCTTCCCGTACTCGCTCCTCTTGTAGTCCCCGCGCAAAAGGTCCGCCACGGACCAGATAAAGTCCGCATGGTTCCTGACCTCCCCACGCACCGCCGGACCCGTGACAGTCACGTCGACCGCGCCGGACGGCCGATCTGTAAGATCTTCCCTCACTGAGCCTCCACCCTCGAAAACGGACGGGCACGTCTCCAAGCCCGGACCCCCGCATGATAGCAGCCGAACCGCTCAGAATAGACGCCGCGGAGGGCGTCTCATGCCTCGAGTGTCTCGCCGTCGTGGTGAGAGCTAACGCCCCGTGAACCGCGCCTCCCGCTTCTCGAAGAACGCCTTGACGCCCTCCTTGTGGTCGGCGGTGTACCCGCAGAAGGTCTGGCCCTCTGCCTCGCGCTCGAGGACCGCTTCCAGATCCTCCTCGAAGCTCGCGTAGAGGGCCTGCTTCGTCCTACCGAGGGCGGCCATCGGCATTGCGGCGAGGCGCGACGCCAGGGCGACGGTCTCTTCGGCCAACTTCTCGTCGGGGACTACCTTGTTAACGAGGCCTATGCGAAGGGCCTCGTCGGCCTCGACGGGGTCGCCGAGCATGCTCATCTCGAGGGCGCGGCCGAGGCCGACGACGCGGGGCAGGAAGAACGAGACCCCGGCGTCTGGCATCAGGCCGATCTTGATGAAGGCGACGGAGAACTTTGCGCTCTCGGCGGCTATGCGGAGGTCGCAGGCGAGCGAGATCCCAACGCCCGCCCCGTAGACCGGCCCGTGCAGCGAGGCAACGATGGGCTTCTCCATCGAGACCATCCGCTTCACCAGGCGGCTGTAGGTGTTGCGCAGGTACTCGCCGAGGTCCGGGTCGCCGTCGGCGCCCTCGATGATCTGGGCGAGGTCAGCACCGGCGGAGAAACCGCGCCCCTCCCCCCGCAACACGACGCAGCGTACTTCGTCGTCGTCCGCGGCGGCGTCGAGGGCGGCGTACAGCTCCTCGTGCATCGTGGCGTCGAAGGCGTTGAGCTTCTTCGGGCGATTCAGGGCGACGTTGGCGACGCCGTCCGCCTTCTCGAAGAGGATGGTCTCGTACAAGGTTATGCTCCTCTGTCGCGAGAGATGCCCCCCACCCTGACAGCGGCGGGAGGCATCTCGGTTGCGGCGTTTGTGGAGTGGTTACGTCGTCGGCTCCTGCATCCCGGTGGAGGCGGCCCGGCCTGGGGAGGTTTCCCTCGTCTCGTCCATATCGTTGCCGTAGGTCTCTGAGAGAAGGAAGGCGCAGACGCCGGTAATGGCGCAGACCACCGCCATGTAGACGCCGACGGCGAAGGAGGTGCCGGTGGCGGCCAGCAGGGCGGTCGCGATGATCGGGGCGAGGGCGCCGCCGAAGACCGAGCCGATCTGGTACCCCATCGAGGCCCCGGAGTAACGGACCTTGGTCGTGAAGATCTCCGAGTAGAACGCCGCCTGCGGCCCGTACATCATGCTCAGAAAGACCTGCCCGAGGACGAGCGCGAGGACCAGCGCGCCGGGGCTGCCGCTGTCCACGAGCGGCCAGAAGGCGAAGAGCCCCCACAGGCCGAGCAGGACGGCCCCGGCCATGTAGGGTATGCGGCGTCCTATCAGGTCGGAGAGGGCCGCGAAGCCCGCTATGGCCATGAGCCCGGCAACCGAGGAGATCAGGACGGCGGTAAGCACCGTTGACTGCGGCAGCCCGACCTCTGCTGTTGCGTAGTCGAGGATGTAGGTTATGAGAAGGTAGAAGTTGGCGTTGATGGCGATAAACGCCCCGGCGGCGAGCGCTATCTCCTTGGGGTAGGTCCTAAGGACCTCCCACACCGGGGAGCCCGCGGCCTCCTCGGCCTCGCGCCGCTCCTCCTCGGACTGGTGCTGCTCGCGGTACTCCTGCAGGTGCCTGAAGGCCGGCGTGTCCTCCAGCTTGAGCTGGATGTAGAGGCCGAGTCCGACGAGCAGCACGCTCAGGAGGAACGGTATCCGCCAGGCCCACGCGACCAACGCCCCATCGCCGAGGGTGGCGGCTATGACGAGGAAGATGATGTTGGAGATCAGGACGGCCACCGGCACGCCCATCTGGGCGAAGCTGCCGTAGAAGCCGCGCTTCTCGGCCGGGGCGCTCTCCGTCGCCAGAAGAACCGCGCCGCCCCACTGGCCGCCGATGCAAACGCCCTGCAAGAAGCGCAGCGTGACGAGCAAGATGGGCGCCGCGATGCCGATGGTCGCGTAGCCCGGCATGAGCCCTATGGCCGTCGTGCCTATGCCCATCAGGACCAGGGCCGTAACCAGCGCCCTCTTGCGCCCGTACTTGTCCCCGAAGTGCCCGAAGATGAGCCCGCCCACCGGCCTCCCCACGAAAGCGACGGCGAAGGTCGAGTACGACAGGATGGTCGCGGCCGTGTCCCCGAAGCCGGGGAAGAAGAGCCCCGGGAAGACGAGCGCCGCCGCCGTCCCGTAGATAAAGAAGTCGTACCACTCGATGCTGGACCCTGCCAGCGCCGTCATCGCCACCTTTAGGATGGATCTCTCCGGCGCCTCCTGATTTACCGCGCCCGCGTTAGCCATACATGCCTCCCATCACCCCTGTCCCAAACTCGTATTAGACCGGCAAGGTCCCGCACGCGTACCGCGTATCCCGAGCTATAAAAGGTTCCTTTCCCCAGATAACCTGTAATGCAGCCTAATGCAGCCCGCATCTTGAGTCAAACGGTGCAACCTGACGGCGCCTCAGATCCGGCGCGCAAGCTCCGCGAAGCGGTCGAGGGATTCGGGGTTGCTTAGAGAGTCGCGGCTGGCGGCCTCGTCTGGCGGGGTGCCGGAGAGGATCTTCTTTACCGGGACTTCGAGCTTCTTGCCGTTGAGGGTCTTTGGGAGGTCGGGGACGGCGAAGATCTCGTTCGGGACGTGGCGCGGGGAGGTCCGCCCGCGGATGCTCCTGTTTATCTTTTTCTTGAGGTCGTCGTCGAGCTCGATGCCTTCTTGCAGGAC
>JACDFX010000207.1 GCA_013815575.1 Rubrobacter sp. | reverse complement strand
CCATAACTTCGAGACGCATCCCACGTACCTGTACTCCGCCCCGCTGGGTGAGGACGAGGGTTCGCGGCGTGTGATCGGGACAATCTTCAGCGGCCAGAACCGCAAGACCGCCTCGCTCGCGGAGATGCCGCCGCACCTGTTGAACGCGCTGGTGGCAAAGGAGGACGAGCGCTTCCGGGAGCATGGAGGGGTGGACCTTTGGGGCATTATGCGGGCGCTCTACGTGGACCTCCGGGCTGGGGCTACGGTCGAGGGGGCGAGCACCATCACCCAGCAGTACGTCAAGAACGCCTACCTCTCCCAGGACCAGTCGATCACGCGCAAGGTCAAGGAGGCCTTGATCGCCATCGAGCTCGAACGCAGCGTCTACAAGGACAATAAGGATCAGGTCATAGCCGACTACCTGAACACCGTCTACTTCGGCTCCAACGCCTACGGGGTCGAGGCCGCAACCGAGACCTACTTCAACAAGTCCGTGCCGGACCTGACGGTCGCGGAGTCGGCGACGCTCGTCGGCCTGCTCTGGTCCCCCTCGACGCTCGGTCAGGACCGCGAGGGGGCCGGAATACAGCGGGACCTGGTCCTGAGGAAGATGTTCGAGACCGGCTACATCTCCAGCCAGGACTTTAACGCGGCGCTCGAGTCCCCGATGCCCGAGAAGTGGCCGGCGGCGGCGATGGTCGACTCCGGGCTGCAGGGACCCTCGACGACGCGGAACTTCGCCGACCTGGCCGAGGAGGAGCTCATCGCCCGGTACGGGGCCAATACGGTCTTGCAGGGGGGGATGAGCGTGTACACGACCATCGACCTCCAGACGCAGGTGGCGGCGCGCGAGATCCTGTACGGGCCGGACGGATACCTGCCGAACGCGGACGACCCGGACCTCGCCCTCGTCTCCCTCGACCCGCAGACCGGGCGCATAAAGGCGATGGTCGGCAACAGGGACCCGAACGCGCAGTTCAACCTGGTCACCCAGGGGAGACGTCAGCCGGGCAGCTCCTTCAAGCCCTTCGCGCTCATCGCCGCGCTGGAGCAGGGCATCGACCCGGAGACGAAGTTCGTCTCGGAGAAGAAAGAGTATATGGTCCAGGTGCCGGGCCTCGACAGGCCAGAAAAGTGGAAGGTCGAGAACTTCGACGGGATCGTGCGGGGGGAGATCACCCTTAAAGAGGCCCTCTGGTGGTCGGACAACACGGTCTTTACGGACCTGGTGATGAACCCTGACGGTAACGGCCTGAAGAACGGCCCGGCGGCCGTTATAGACGTCGCCAAAAGGCTCGGTATCACCGCGGACTTCGGCCCCCACCCCTCGGTCGTACTGGGCACGCAGGAGGTTTCGCCGCTGGACATGGCGACGGCCTACGCGACCATCGCGAACGGTGGCCGCAAGGTGGAGCCGACCACGATCTCGAAGGTCGTGAGCACCGCGGACGAGGAGGAAAAGATCCTCTACGAGGCGCCGGACGAGCCGCGAGGTGAGCAGGTCATAGACGAAGAGATAGCCCACAAGGCGACCGAGCTCATGATCGGCGACGTGACGGAGGGCATCGCCAAGGACGCCTCCCTGGGCGACCGGCCCGTGGCGGGGAAGACCGGGACTAGCGAGAACTTCTTCGACGCCTGGTTTGTCGGGTACGTGCCGCAGATGGTGACCGGGATCTGGATGGGCTACGGTGAAGGTGGCGCTAACCTCGAGTACACCCTTGACTACGCCCGCAAACTCAACGGCCTCTCCGGCGGCATCACGCCCGCCGAGATCTGGAGGACCTACATGCAGGACACCATGGCCGGACAGCCGATCGAGGACTTCGAGGGAGTCGAGGTGCCTAAAGACCCGGTAGAGACAACGGGCCCGACCGAGGCCCTCTCCGACAACGAGCCCGAGACGCCACCCGTGGCGCCGGAGACCACGGCGCCAAACGCCATCACTACCGCGAGCCCGCCGCCGGAGGAGTCAGTCGCGATTCCGCCCCCGAACGCCTCGAGCGCGCCGCCAGAGGAACCCGGGGTGGTCCCGCCGCCAATCACCTCGAGCTCGCCGTCAAGCGCCGCACCATCAAGCGCCGCGCCCGCGAGCGCCGAACCCACCTATGCTACGCCAGCGAGCGCCCCCGCCGCAAGCCCCGCCCCTCGATAGTTTTGGGCCGCACAGAGACGTCCTTCTCGCCGAGGGCCAGGTATCGCCACGGAGAGTCCACGCCCCGGGTGATGCCGATTCGCGTCGTCGCGACGATCTCCTCCGGTTCCTCACCGGATAGCAGGGTGAGCGGCCCGCCGGTGAGGTCCTGGCCGTCGTGGTCTAGTCGGACGCCCAGGGCCTGGGTCAGGCGGCCAGGCCCGTTGCAGAGGTCCTTCGAGCGTCCGCGCCTCTCTTGCATGAGATCTTTGCCTTCCACGGGCCTGAGCGCCCGGATCAGGACGGCGCTCCCCACCCCCTCTTCCTCGCAGACGACGTTGAGCAGGTGGTGGATGCCATAGGAGAGGTAGACGTAGGCTATGCCTGGCCCGGCGAAGATGTTACGGTTGCGCATGGTCGGTCCCTTGTAGGCGTGGCACGCCGGGTCCTCCGGCCGGTATGCCTCCGTCTCAACCACGACGCCGGAGGCGGTCCCTTCGGGGGTCTCGTGGACGAGAGTGCACCCGAGGAGGTCCACGGCGACCTGGCGCGGGTCCCGGTCGTAGAACGACCTGCCTAGAACATTCGTGGGGAGCCCTGCTCTCCGGTCAGGTCCGTAATGCGGCGCGAGAGCTCATCGAGGTCGAGGCCGGCCTCAGAGCGGATGGAGGACTTCAGGAGCGGCCTTACCTGACCGATCTGGACCTGCAACTCGCGCAGAAGCTCGCTGGCCCCGCTCTCGACGCCGACCATGTCGCGCAGGATGGTTCCCTCCGTGCGGCCGGCGATGAGCGGGTCGGGCAGCCCGTCCACGTAGACCAGGGTGCGGCGTCCGGGGCCCCGGTCTTCCTCGATGGGGACGAGCGCCACGATCCTGTCGGCGCGCACGTGCTTGCCGAAGCCTAAAGTCACGATGCGGTCTGGTATAGCCTTCATGGTCGGCGGATTCTAGCATAGCGTCTTCAGTACAAACCGGGTATATTCACCCGCGTGCGACTCGGTGGCAAAGCCAGAACACTAGACGGCGACAGGACACAGCTCCGGCGTCACGAGCCCGGAAACTACGGGCTTTACGCCGAATGGTACGGGGACTCGCAGATCTGGCACCTCACGAGCTGGGCGGCCACGCCCCTCGGCCAGTCCGCCGTCAAGCGCCTCTTCGAGGAGCGGGACCTCTCCACGACGGATGACTCCTTCGCCATCCACGTCAACGGCGAGGACGAGCCGGTCGGCGTGATCAGCCTGATGAACCTCAGCGAGGCGAACGCCTCGGCGGACCTCTCCGTGATAGTGGGCCATCCCGACGACCGGAACCACGGTTTCGGGGCGGAGGCGATAGAGAGAATCTTGCGCTACGCTTTCGAGGACCTCGGCCTGAACCGCGTAGGCCTGAGCGTTTTCGAGTTCAACGAGTCGGCCATCTCCACCTACGAGCGGCTCGGCTTTGGGCACGAGGGACGCCTCCGCCGCGCCGTAAAACGTGAGGACGGCTTCCACGACGCCATCCTCATGAGCGCTCTCAGGGACGAGTGGCGGCCTCCCCCTCCTAGGTCCTGACCCGCGCCCCGAACTCCCTCTCCAGACGCGCCGAGATGCGGTCCATCTCCACGTCGACCTCCGCGTCCGTGAGCGTCTGTCCGCCCTGGAAGAGGAACCCGAACGCCACGCTCTTGTAACCATCCGGCACCTGGCTGCCAGCGTAGACGTCGAAGACCCTTACCTCCGCAAGCGTCTCGCTACCAAGGCCCTCTATGGCGGCGAGCATCGAGCCGACCGGCACACCTTCTTCCACCACCACGGCGAGATCTCGCGGGACGGCGGGGACGTTTACGAAGGACTGGAAGCGTGGCTCGGGGTCAGGACGGCAGAGCCCGGCGTCCAACTCGAAGGCGGCTACCGGCCAGCCGTCGAGCCCGAACCTCTCGGAGACCTCCGGGTGCAGTTCCCCGACCCAACCCGCTTCGTCATCGCCCACCCGGACGGCGGCGGAGCGGCCGGGGTGCAGGAACGAAGGAGCCCCATCAGGCTCGAAAGACGCACCGGGTAGGAGACGGCCCACCATGCCCTTCGCCTCGAAGAAGCCCGCGCGAAGCTCCGGCACGTTCCATCCTGCCGGTCGCACCGTCCCGGCGAGGACGACGCCCGCCCGCGCCTCCTCCCGCACGCCCATAAGAGAGTCCCTGTTTGGCTCGGCGTCGGGGCCCAGCACCTCGACCTTCCCGGTCATGCGGAACTGGAGGGCCGCCTCGCGCAAACCTTGAGGCGGCGGGCTCGGCGCAAAGACGCGCCCCACCTCGAAGAGGCCCCCGCCGCGGGCGCCAAACGTCCTGTTCCGGGCAGCCGCGTCCAGCAGCCCCGGAAGGATCTTGGTCCGCAGGTCCTTGCCCTCCGCGCTGAGCGGGTTCTCCAACCGCACAACGTTCCGATCCCCGTCGCCGGGCATCTGAAGGTCTTGCGTCCAGCGCTCGGGTCCGAACGGGTAGGTAATGGCCTCGGAGAGGCCCAGGTCGGCAAGCACCCGGCGCACAAGGCGCGTGTTACGTTGGGCCGCGGTGAGGCCACCCGGTTGGCGGGCCCCTGGTAGGGCCTCCGGGATCTTATCGAGGCCGATGAGACGTCCGACCTCCTCGATCAGGTCGGCCTCCCGGCGTAGATCCCGGCGGAACGTCGGCACGGTGGCGGAC
>JACDFX010000206.1 GCA_013815575.1 Rubrobacter sp. | reverse complement strand
CTCGTGCCCCCCGGCGTCTTCGCCCGCTCGCGCAACCTCGCCGTTAGCAACGTCGTCATGGCGCTCGCCGTCGTGGGGATGGTCGGGTGGTTCTTCTTCAGCGCCCTTTACTTGCAGAGGGTGCTCGGCTACGACTCCCTCGCCACGGGTCTTGCCTATTTGCCGGCGACGATAGCGCTCGGGGCGATCTCCCAGGGCCCCTCGGCAAGGGCCGTGAACCGCTTCGGCATCAAACTGACGATAATCGGAGGACTGAGCCTGATGGCCGCCGGGCTCCTGCTCTTCGCGCGGACGCCGGTCGAGGGGAACTTCCTCGTAGACGTCCTGCCCGGGATGCTCATCCTCGGGGTCGGGGCGGCGTTCGCGTTTATGGCCGTGATCCTGTCCTCCACCACCGGCGTCCCAGAAAGCGAGGCAGGCCTGGCCTCGGGCCTCGTGAACACCTCCCAGCAGATGGGCGGGGCTTTAGGCCTCGCCGTGCTCGCCGCCGTGGCCGCCGCCTACACGGCGGTCATCGCCGGCCCCCGGCCCGATGCCGTCGCCGCCCTCAACTCCGGCTACCACGCCGCCTTCCTCGTGGGCGCGGGCTGCGCCATCCTCGGCGCCACTCTCGCCGCCACCCTGCTCCACTCGCCCGTGGACCCCAGACCGAAATAACCTGACGCGGGACGCAAACGCCGGGGCCGTGCGCCTCTGTGCCGGCTACCCGGCCACCACCGGGCGGCACACCTTGCAGGGCCTGAAGCCGGCCTTCGTGGCGGCCTGCGAGGAGCGGAAGCGCCGGCGGTTTTCGGGCTGGATCCTACGGGCGTTGCGGCAGGTGGCGTGGCAGAAGATCCCCGTGGTCGGCGTCGCGAGGTACGGCGAGCCCGAGATCTCCTCGACCGGCACGCCCTCACCTCTGAGCAGCCCGATTTTCTCCCCGGCCCCGAAGGCGTAGCTGCCGGTGGTGCCGTCGTTCTTGACGACCCGGTGGCAGGGAACGAGCAGCGGCACCGGGTTGGTCGCCATCACGGTGCCCACGGCGCGGGAGGCCTTGGGCGAACCGGCCTCGCGGGCCACCCAGGCGTAGGGCCTGACCTCGCCACGAGGAATTCCGGCTACCACCTCCAGCACCCGCCGCTGAAAAGGCGTCGTTCCCGAGAGGTCCGCCTGAACCTCGACCCTCTCCCCGGCGAGCGCCGCTGCCACTCTGCCGGCCAGCCCGCGCGTCGCCCCGTCCGTGCCCCAGGACAGGAGACGCCCGAAACGCTCCCTGTAGCGCCGGGCAAACTCATCGGGCGACGAGGCCCTGCCCACGAACCGCACGCCCCTCTCGCCCACAGCCGCATAGATTTCGCCCAGAGGCGAGTCGCAAGAGAAGAGACGATCGGTCCCGCGCGAGAGAACGCGCCCCACCAACTCGTCCGGATCTCCCCGGGGCGTCAGGCGTGAGGCAGCATCCCCGAGCAACCCGGCCACACGGCCATCTCCCCCCTCTTCGCCCGGCATCCGCGTCTCCCTCTCGTTCATCTGATCGCCTCCTTCTCGTCCGATCCGTCCGATAACAACGCGCCGAGGTGCCCGATGCCCCGGCGAACCAGGGTCTTGCAAGTGTTCTCCGGCCAGCCGGTAGCCGCCGAGATCCCGGCGTAGGGCAAGTCCTCCAGGTAACGCAGCGATACGGCCACCCGCTGCCTCTCGGACAAACGCCCCAGCGCCCAGAGGACGTCCATCCAGGCCTCCTCGTCCGCGCCGATGACACCCGGCACAACCCCACAGCGCCCGTCGTCTCCTTCAGGCGTCTCGGCCACGGGCACTTCGAAGCGACCGTCGCGCCAGGCGTTGCGCACCACGTTGAGGGTGATGCGGTACAGCCAGGGACGCAGGCGTATCGCCCCGATGCGTTCGCCCGAGTATCTCCCGAGCGCGTCAAAGGCCTTCGAGAAAGCCTCCTGCACCGCGTCCTCGGCGGCCGGCGTGTCGCGCAGCAAGACCCGGGCGTAGCGGTAGATCTCGGCGTGGTGCCGCTCCACCAATTCTCGGGGCGCCGCGGGATCTCCACCCGCCAGGCGCAGGGCCAGAGGGTCCGGGCTCCCCAAATCGTTCCCCTTCCCGAGTCCGTCGTCCATGCCCCTACAACACGAAGAGGCCACAGTAAGTTTCACGCGCCCCCGAAAAACCTTTCGACGGCCTGCCGTTCCAGGACCCGGCAATTCTGGATACACCGCAGAACCACTCACCATCGGACGAAGCCCGCCTCCAGGTCTTCACGAGTGCCCTTACCCAGGGCCGGATCTCAGCGTACCAATTACCAATAAGGACAGGAAAACGTACCCCAAAACCGTAACCCCCGCGGGCCCCGTGTACCGGGAGCGCCAGAAAAAGCCGAATCCCACCGTACCTGAACTTATATCTCAAGGTTAGCGTGTACCCTCGCTTCAAGTACACGCTTGCTCGATATCCCGGTGCCAGATCACCCGCGTCAAATGTGCTGGAAACCAGCTCTTTTCGGAAGCTGTCTACACTCTGGCTTTAGTGTTTTGTGGGGATGGAGTTTTGTTCCGTGCCGCCGTTGACACCAGCCCACTGGCGGGCGGGTAGGCCCCAGAGGGCGATGAAACCGGCGGCGGCGGCTTCGTCGAAGGTGCTGTTGGGGTCGTAGGTCGCGAGATCCTTGCTGTAAAGGGCGTATGGGGCGGTGCGGCCGACCACGGTGCTCGAGCCCTTGTAGAGCTTGAGGCGGACGGTGCCGGTCACGGTCTTCTGGGTCTCCGTTACGAAGGCGTCGAGGGCGGACTTGAGGGGTGTGAACCAGAGGCCGTCGTAGGTGAGCTCTGCGTAGCGTTGTTCGATGGTTGCCTTGAAGCGTAGGACGTCTTTGGTGAGGGTCAGGGTCTCGAGTTCCTGGTGGGCCTGGATTATGGTCAGGGCGGCCGGGGCTTCGTAGATCTCACGGCTCTTGATGCCGACGAGGCGGTCCTCGACCATGTCGATGCGGCCGACGCCGTGCCCACCGGCGATCGTGTTGAGGTCCTCGATCAGGTCCACCAGCGGCAGGTCCCGGCCGTCGAGGGTTGTTGGCAGCCCCTCCTCGAACCCGAGCTCCACGTAGCGCGGCTCGTCTGGCGCGTCCTCGGGGTCGGCGGTGAGCTCGAAGACGTCAGAGGTAGGTTCGTGGTCGGGGTCTTCGAGAGGGCCGGCCTCGATGGAGCGTCCCCAGAGGTTCTGGTCCACGCTGTAGGGAGATTTTTTGGTCGTCGGGACGGGGATGCCGTGCTCCTCGGCATAGGCCATCTCCTCCGGACGGCTCATGTTCCAGTCGCGCACCGGGGCGACGACGGTCAGATCCGGGGCAACGGAGGCGGTCGTAACGTCGAAGCGGACCTGATCGTTGCCCTTGCCGGTTGAGCCGTGGGCGATGTGCGACGCCCCCACTTCCCTGGCAGCCTCGACGAGCTTCTTCGCTATGAGCGGACGCCCGAGCGCCGTGAAGAGCGGGTACTTCCCACCGTACAGGGCGTTCGCCTTTATCGCCGGGGCAACGTACTCCTCGACGAACTCGGTCTTCGCGTCGCGCACGAAGGCGTCGGCCGCGCCTATCTTCAGCGCCTTCCCCCGCACGTCGGCGGCGGGCTCCCCCTGGCCGAGGTCGAGGTAGAGCGCGTAGGGGATGGCGCCCTGCTGCTCCAGCCACTTGACGCACACTGAGGTATCCAACCCGCCCGAGTAGGCGAGCACGACCTTCTTGCCTCTCAACATCGTTCCTCCAGAGATACTAGGGTTCACAAGACCTCGTGGTGCCGATCGCGCAACGTGGCGACGGCGAGGTCAAGCCGTTCTTTCTTTACCAGCACGTAGTCCGTGTCGAACGTCGAGATGGCGAAGATGGCGATTCCAGCCTCAGCCAGCGGAGCCGTCAACGAGGCCAGCACACCGACCTCCGAGAACTCGAATGGCCCCTCCAACTTCAGGACGCGCCAGCCTTTCTCGCACCTGATGTCTTCGGGAACGGCGCTCTCTGGGCACACCACCGAGAGCTCCTCAGCCGTGCGCGTTACGGAGAACAAACCGCCTGTTACCGCCCAATTGGGGATGCCGGATGATGGATCCAGACGACAAACGGACACTTGTCCTTCAAGCATGGAGAGCCGCAGGCCCTTGCGTGTGGCGTTCATGCCGGGGTTTCGAGGAGCTCGCCGTCGGCCGGGATCTCCACCCTGTCGGCGAGACCCTGTTCTTCGAGTCTTTCGGCCAGTTCGCGGCGGGTGAGCAGGCAGTGGTTTATGGTCTCCATGTGGACGGCGATTACGCGCGCGTCTGGTGCTGCCCGGCAGACCCTCGCCACGTCTTCGGCCGTCATCGTGATGGGGTCGCCCTCAAGAAATTGGGCGGCCCCGGCGTTCACGACGATTACGTCAGGTCGGTGGGTATTCAGCGCCTCCTCGACCTCCTCGCACCAGATCGTGTCTCCCGCGACGTAGAGGCTCGGGGAGCCCTCCGCCCGAATTACGAAACCGGAGACGGGGGCCATCTGGGCCCCGATCTCCCCGGTCCCGTGCCGGCCACCGGTTCGCATGATGCGTAGACCGTTCCACGTGAGCTCCGAAACCACGGGCGAGACGCCTACGAAACCCGCTTCGGAGAACGTGGCCTTATCCTCCGGCTGGCAGAGGATCGGCGTCTCGTGGGGAACGAGCTCCCGCGCCCGTCCGTCCCAGTGGTCGGCGTGGGTGTGCGTGACGAGCACCGCGTCCGTGCTGCCGATAAGGTCCGTCAACTCTTCGTCCCCGAGCGGCAACTCGACCAGGGGGTTCGGCCTCTCGTTGGGT
>JACDFX010000205.1 GCA_013815575.1 Rubrobacter sp. | reverse complement strand
ATTTGTGTCGCCCGATGCTCGTCTCCTGCTCGCCCAAAGAGACGCGGTCCCAGACCTCGATGAGCATCCTGATCCTGCGCGCCACGAGGTAGCTCCCGCCCGCCATCCACGGCATCCCCTCCCCCCGGGCACCCAGACGTGCCGGTCCATGAGCTCCCCGTCTTCGGCCTTTATGTTATTGGTGCCGTCTTTCACACCCATCAGGTTTCGCGGCGTCTTCTGGGTCTTGCTGGTGCTCGCCGTGCGCCCGAAGCCGAGCTGGCTCCAGCGCACCACGGCGGCGCCGCGTGAGATCCTGACGAGGTTCCGCACGGCGTGGAACGCCACCTGCGGGTCGTCGGCGCAAGCCTGCACGCACAAGTCCCCGCCCGAACGCCCCTCGTCCAGCACGTCACCCGTTAGCGGGGGAAGTGGAGTCAGAGCGCCCGGCATCGCCCCCGAGAGCCCGAAACGGTCCTCGCCCGCCTTCTCGAAGAGCGTCGGCCCGAAGCCGAACGTGAGCGTGAGCCTGGCGGGGGAGAGGCCGAGCGCCTCGCCGGTGTCGTCCGGGGGCAGGAACTCGCTCGTGTTCTCGTCCCCGGCCGGTCTACCCTCCGTCATGCGCGCCGCGGCCCCCGTCCACGCCCGCAACAGCTCCCGCACCTCCGAGACATCTTCGGTGACGAGGTCCAGGGCCGCGAAGTGCATGTGCTCCTGCTGCGCCGTCGCTATACCCGCCTGGTGGTTGCCGTGGAACGCGACCGTCTGGAGGCTGGACAGGAGGGTGGCTTTGTCTCCGGCGTCGCGCGCGTCCGCGGTCCCCCGGAGCGCCGCGTGTCCGCCCGCCCCGAGGACGAGGCCTGCCCCGGCCGCGCCGGTCACCCGTAACAGGTCCCTGCGGCTGACCTTCTTGCTACCGCCCACGAACTAAATCCTCCTTTCTCAACCTTCCAGCACCTGCCCCACCCGCGAGAGCGGCTCGGCCAGGGCATCCACCTTCTGGCTCAGGGCGCGGCGGTCGGCCTCGTCGAGCTTTTCGTAGGAGACCCAGCCGTCCCCCCGCCGGTACTGCTCGAGCTCCTCGTAGACCTCATCGAAGCCCTCGACAACGTCGTTCGCGAGGGCGATGTCCTCGCCGGCTACCTCCGGTTTGAGTTCCTCGAAGGCGACTTCCGAGCCCTCTACGTTCGCGTTTATGTCGTAGAGGTCGGTGTGTGAGTAGCGGTCCTCTTCGCCCGTGATCTTGCCTGCCGACACCTCGTTTAACAGCTCGACCGACCCCGTAACGAGGTCCACAGGCTCCAGCTCGACGGTCTCGACCTCTTCGCGCAGGTTTGTCACGTCCTCCATGAGCTGCCGGGCGTACTCCTCCTGCCCTTCGGTGGTGTCCCTGACCCAGAGTGACTTCTCGATCCTGTGAAACCCGCGCCACTCCTCCTCGGGCACGTCGCCCTCCCTCGCATCGATGTTCGGGTCGTAGTCCCCGAGCGCCGCCGCGATGGGCTCTATCCTCTCCCACGGCTCCCGCGCCGGCCCGTAGAGCCTCTTCGCCTTCTCCACGTCGCCCGCGAGCACCGCCCCCGTGAACCCCTTCGTACTCTTCTCCAGAAGGGCGGTCTGCTCCACCACGTACTCCTCGTACTCGTCCGCCGCCGCGCCCAACTCCGGGCTCCCCCCGACGTCCACGGCCGTCGTTCCCTCGGAAGTAGTCTCCTCCGATGTGGTCTCCGCGGTCGTCTCACCGCCGGTCGTCTCACCGCCGGTCGTCTCACCGCCGGTTGACTCCGCCGTCTCCTCCTTCGCCTCCCGGCCTTCCCCGCCGGACTCGCCGTTCTCAGGGGGTGGTTGTCCGCAGCCCGCCACCACCAGGGCCAACGCCGCGAACAACGCGGAGCCCAACCAGTGACGCCACGACATGCTGAAATTGGGACCAACCTCTACCGGCATGACTCGCCTCCTGATATTAATGACAATCATTTGCAATAGATCCTGGACAAAGGTAAGGTACGAAGCGGCCGTTGGTCAAGAGTCTGGCGGGGATATTGTGAGGCAGATCAAATACGAAGAGGCTCGGGCGCGGTCGTCGCGGTGGGTTCCTACTCTCTGGCGGGTGGCGTGAAGGCGGCGTCGGGCTTCGAGATCCTCGCGGCGCGCCTGTGGAACGTGCTCAACGAGGGCAAGTCGTTTCACCCCGTGTTCGTCCTCGGGGTCTTTCTGTTGCTCCACGTCGGGGAGATCTTTGGTGCGGGCTTCTGGGGACGGGCGTTGCCGGCGCTCCTGCTCGTGGTCCCGCTCGTGCTGGTCTTTGTCCGTTACGATTTTCCGCTCAAGCTGCGTTGGGCGCTATGGGTGGCCCTGGCCGCGTTCGTGCTTCTCTTCCGCTTCGTGGACGTCGGGGCGCTGACGCTCGCGCTGGGGCTCTACGTCTTCTTTACCGTGTTCTTCTGGGGCACCTTCTACTACCACCTGCGCACGGGGGCGCCGAAGACCAACTTCCTACGGTTCTGGAAGCTCGTGCTCGAAAACCCCGACTCGACGAGCGGGAACTTTCTGGAGCAGGTGCCGAAGGCGTTGCTCGTGCTGTTCGCGCTGGAGTATCTGGTTTCGGTGCCTCTCACGGCCGGCCGGGCCGGGGCGATCCTGGTGTTCACGGCCACGGTGGGGGTCGCCTCGTGGTGGGTGCACCGTCGGTTCTTTGACTGGAAGCCGGTTTATCCGTCGGGGCCGACGGGGGTGGTCAACCGGGGCGCGCCGCTTGCGAGGCGCGTGATCGTGGTGGTCATAGACGGGTGCAGGCTGGACAGTTTCAATGAGGCACAGAAGCCTTACCTGGAGAAGATGATGGCGGGAGGAACGGTCTACGAGTCGGTCGAGACCGTCTACCCGGCGAGGACCGTGGTGTGCTTCTCGTCCATGCTCACGGGGGCGGCGCCGGAGAGGCACGGCATCACGTCGAACCTGGTCTTGAAGCTCGGCCTGAAGGTCGAGAGCGTCTTCGACGTGCTGCGCGGGTCGGGCAAGAAGGGCCGCCTGGTCGGGATAGCGCACCTCATAGACGCCTTCGGGGGCGACGTCGCGAGCGTGACCAGCGTGGCCCACAACGACAAGATAGACGCGAACCTCATCGCCGCCGGCAGGCGCGAGCTCGAAGAACACGACCCCGAACTGCTCGTGCTGCAGCTGCTGGCCGTGGACCAGAACGGGCACGTGCGCGGAACCCGGTATCCGGAGTACGTGGAGCGCATCGAGATCACGGACAACCTCATAGAGGGCTTCATGTCCTGGTGCCGGGAGAACGGCTACCTGGAGGACACCGCAGTGGTCCTGATGGCCGACCACGGCCAGGGAATCGGCATCGGCGCCCACGGACACCTCTCCGAAGGGGAACGCTTCGTCCCGTTCGCCATGTGGGGCAATGGCATTGCCCCAGGGCGGACCATCGCCGAACCCGCCTCCGTCATGGACCTCGCGCCGACCATCTGCTACCTGCTCGGCGTCGCACCGCCCAAAGGCTCGACGGGCCGGGTGCTGGAGGACGCGCTGGAGGAGGGCCGGTGAAGACCGTGGCGGTCGTGATCCCGGCCAAAGACGAAGAGGCCACCATCGGGGAGCTCCTCGACGGGATCTCAAAGGTCGTCGTGGACGGCCACACGCTCCAACCCATAGTCGTGGACGACGGATCGCTGGATCGCACGGCCGCCATAGCCAGAGAGCGAGGCGCCACGGTCGTAACCCACCGGAGGAACAGGGGATTGGGCGCCGCGGTGCGGACGGGCTTGCGGGCCGCGGTCGAGACGGGCGCCGACGCCGTCGCCTACCTCGACGCCGACTTGGAGTACTCGCCTGAGGACATCCCGCGCCTGCTGGAGCCCGTTCTCACCGGCCGGGCTGACTACGTGCTCGGCAGCCGCTTTCTCGGCGGGGTACGGGGGATGCGCCTGTACCGGCGGGTCGGGAACCACGCCTTCACCGCGCTGCTTTCGGCGCTCACCGGGCGGAGGATGACCGATGGTCAGACGGGGATGCGCGCCTTCTCCCGCGAGGCGGCCAACCGGGCGGAGATCGTGCACGATTACAACTATGCGCAGGTCCTGACGCTCGATCTTCTGCGCAAAGGCTTCAGGCTCGAAGAAGTGCCGATCCGGTACAGGGTCCGCGAGCACGGTGAGTCGTTCATCCGGTGGAGCTACCCGGCGAAGGTCCTGCCCGCCATCTGGCGCGAGCTCAGGGAGCCGTAGATCAGGATGTAGAGGCCGCGGATTCCTCGGATCTTTCCTCATGGGATTGGGACGTCGGAGACGGTGAATGGCAGTTTCGGGCTCCCTGTGTTCAGCTGGGAGTTGACGACAAGCAGACGGTCGCCGTAGCCGGCTGCGGTGGTCGGGAAGCGCAAGGAGGGGTCGGAGAAGGCCTCGCCGACCCGGCCGCTGGCGAAATCTTCCGAGAGTTCCACCGGAACGATCTCCCCCGGCACCTCCCGGACGACGTAGAGGGTCCGGCCTTCGAGCAGGAGGCCGTCGCCGGTCTTCAGGGTCTCGCCGCTGAGATCTACTCTGGCTATTTCCCTGGTTTCGGTGTCGATGCGGTAGAGCTCGCCGGTGTTGAACTGGACGGTGATCAGGTACCGTCCGTTCTCGGTCGCGGCGATGCCGTTGAGGTTGAAGCCTCCCCGATACCGGACGGGCGTCTCCCCGAAGTCGATCCAGGGCTCGATGTCCCCGACGCCTCCCGGGGTCAAGGGCACCCTGAAGAGCGTCGGACGGAACGAGTCTGTGAAGTACGCGGCGTCTTGCGTCACCGTCACGTCGTTAATGAGGGTCGAAGCAGCCCCGGGGG
>JACDFX010000204.1 GCA_013815575.1 Rubrobacter sp. | reverse complement strand
ATGTAAGGTTCCCCCTCCCCGAGGCGCTCCTCAGCGATGTGCGTTCGTCCCTATCCCAACAATCCTCGAGCGACGTTCGGTGGTTGATCCCGTTCGGTCGTACCCTGCTCTTCGCGCGGGGCCGGTGCCCGCCCGGCGTTCGGCTCTGCCCTAATGTTTTCCTCATCCCCTAGGTGGTCGAACAATCCGGGCGCCCGGACGGGCCGCTGCCCCGCGTGGTGGGCTCGCGGGGCACGGGCCGGGCCTGCGGCGGAAGCCCTCAGGGTAAATCTCGCCCAGCTCGTCGGCGAATAACCACAACATCTGCATGCAACCCTTCGGAATGAGCCACATTTTGCGTTATCCAGAATACACGAAAAAACCCGCTAACTCTACTTCACAAGCGTGAATTCACGCTGTACAATACTCCTATAGGCGAAGGTCTGAGCGGAGGGCGAATGATCGGTGAAGCGGTAAGACGTCGGAGGGAGGAGCTGAGGTTGACCGGCGCGCAACTCGCCGAGAAGGCGGGCATGGCGCCCTCGGCCGTCTCTCAAATCGAAACGGGTAAGCGGACCCCGAGCTCCTCGAGCGTCGTGAAGCTTGCCGCGGCCCTCAGCGTGGAGGTGGGGGACCTCTTCCCAAAAGGGCAGGCGTCGCTGCCTGATTTCGGGGATGAGCGACGCGCGACGGTTTACAGATTCACCGGCGAACAGAAAGTTACGGCGGAGAAACTGCGCGGACACGGTATAGAGGCCAATGACTCCGAGGTCCACGTCCTCAACCAATACATCGAGCTGCGCGAGCGACCTCCTGCCGGACCCGTGGCTGTATGGCACGTGAAGAAAGCAGACGAACCGGTGGATGACGAGCGGGTGAAGACCCTGCTCGCCTTTGTTCTTTGGAAAGGCATGCTCTCCCCAGAGCAAGCCGATGCGGCAGGCAAGGCACTGTACGCCGAATTAGCCGGGAAAAGCGCATGACCGAGGCAATAAGAAAGGCCGAGCCCGCCAGCCCGGCCAGATCCAAACAGTCCCTCCCGAAAGGACCAGGATGATTATACCAAAGAGAGGAGGGACCGGGCCTGCCGACCAAAGCCTCCCGGTCCCTCGCACAGTACACAGCCCTAACGCAAAGGTTCAGGGGGTGTGCTTTGTCATCATACCCCAACTCTAGCTCCAGCACGCTGTCGGATTCACACGCCCGGCACCTGGAGGCCTCGTCCGCCATAGACCCCGCTGTCTCCGAAGAGCGCGGCACCTTCACCGCCCGACGCGGCAGGGACGTGCCACAGGACGGGGGCAAGCTGCCAAAAAAGCTGGGCATCATCTTCCCGGTACACACCCTCGACGGGGAGATCTTCCACCGCTTACGCCCCGACAACCCCGGCCGGCTGCCGAAGTACCTGCAGCCCAAGGGCCACCCCAACCGCCTAGACGTCCACCCCAGCCAGCACGAGCGCATCAGGCAACCCGGCGGCATGAGGTACGTCACCGAGGGCGAAAAGAAGGTGGACGCCGGCGTGAGCCACAACGTGCTCATGGTGGGTCAGTCCGGAGTATTCAACGGCCAGCGCGACAAGGGCGCCGCCCTCATAGACGACTGGAAGCTCCTGCCGCTCGCCGGCGAGGAGTACGCCATCTGCTACGACTCGGACATAGAGACCAACGAATCCGTGCAGCTAGCCGCCGACAGGCTGGCGCGGCTCCTAGAGGCGGAGGGGGCGAAGGTCTTCATAACCCTGCTGCCGCCTGCGCCGGACGGCTCGAAGCAGGGCCTAGACGACTTCTTCGCCAACGGCGGCACGGCCAAGCAACTGGGGCTGCTCACCAGGCCCTACGACGAGGCCGTGGTGGAGCGCGCGAGGCTCACCAGGGACCAGCGACTCAGGACGGCCCTCGAGAACCTGCAGCGCCGCTTCTGGTCTGAGGAGTGGAAGGGCATGGGCGGGCACTCCGCCCGCGACGTCGCGCTCAAGCTCATAGAGGCCGCCAGGCGCCACGGCAGGATCCACCCGGACGGTATCCGCGTGGTGAAGGCGCAGGGCCCGCTCGCCCTGGAGGCCAGGGTCAGCTCCCGGACGCTGTGGAAGTCCCTAAACCGGCTCGAGGAGATGGGCTTCGGCTACCGGGACAACGCGGGCCGAAAGCGGGAAAAGACCGGGGCGTTCGTGCTGCGCGCAAAGGTAAGTCATTATGGAGAGAGGCCAACGTCGGACGGGACAACGGCCCGCCGTGGCGAGGATGTTGTCCCTGGTGACTTACACTTGCGCGCCCCCCGCTTAATGTGGTCGCGGCCGGCCCTCACGCCCAAGCGCGGGACCGTCTCCGGTACCCGCCGCGTCCGGGAGTCGAAGGCCCCGGAGCCCAGGGCCCGCATAGAGAGGCTGGGGAAGGTGCGGGGCGCCATCCTCGACGTCCTGGACGACGCCGGCGGGAAGGCCACCCTGCAAGAGATAGCCGAGGCCCTCCACCGCAAGCGGGCGCGGGATCTCCGCCGGCGTAACCTCCCCTGGCTGGAAGAGGCCGGCATCCTCTCCGTCGAGGGTGACACCGTGGCGCTCGCCGAGGACTGGCTGGAGCGGCTCGAGGACGCCCGCGAGAGCGGCGGGGAGTTGGAGGCCGAGGAGCTCGCCCGCAAGCGCTACAGGGACAAAAGCAGAGCCTTCCACGGCCGCGGTCGTGTGGTCCCCGACCGGCACCACGCGAACGCCGGCGCGGACGGCCACGTCGAGGACCTCCGTCCGGCCGAGGATCCCCCCGCGCCGCCGAGCCCCGAACCTGGGAGCCCGGACGTCTCCCCGCTCGCCGCGGCGGTGAGGGACTACCTCGACCGCTGCCCCCACGACGCCCGCAGGTCCCCGTACTGGATCGGCGCGACGCTCTGGGCCCATGAGCTCCACGAGGGCAAGCCCACGCCCGACGAGACGAAGGCGGCCATCGAGGAGCTCGGGGGTGCGGAGTACCTGGACGAGACACTCAGACGGGCTCGGGGGGCGGCGTGAGGCGACACATAATACGCGGAAGAGGGCCTTTACCCCCCCGCGCGTTGCCGCGTGGTCTGTCGGTACCTCAACCCGCGTCGCCGGGGGGTGGCCGTTCGTCGGAGCCGTCTTTCTCAGCCGGGAGATCGAACGCCTCCTCTGCTCTTCGACGCCGGCCTGGCCGGACCCCGTTGAGCGGGACAGGCCTGACGGGGGGGACAGGCCTGACGGGGGGGCGAGGTCACAGAAAGCCATAAGGACGGCCTGATGCTCTTTGACGCCGAGGATCCGCCCCGGGCACTTCTGGAGGCGCGCTTGCCGGCCGCGCCGCTGAGGTGGCGGTGCGTCACGCCTGAGCTAGAGTTCCTGGAGTGGCCGGAGTCCCTGGATGCCGCCGTACCCCGTGGGGGGCATCACCCATGACGGGGGGCATCACCCATGACGGGGGGTAGTCGTGGTTAGCAAGGGCCTGGAGCACGGCCTGTCCTTGCACGACCTCGATGATCTGTCGGCCTACGAGAAGGGCTGACTCCTCTTCACCGTTTGCTTTGACGATGGCCTATCGGTGTGCCTTTTGGCGGAGCACCCCTGCGACCTTGGCGGTATGGTGGTTGCTTCTCCTGATTCCCCCACATCTAGCGGTTGGGTTAGCCTCATACCAAAAGCGGCTAGCATGACACCGGACGCGCGGGTGGACGCGGTAGGACGAAGGGAGGCTTCATGTCCGGACGGTGGGTGGACTTGCGGGAGGCGGCGGACCTGCTCGGCACGAGCACTGAGGCGGTCAGGAAGCGCGCAACGCGGGGTTCTCTCCGCTCTGAGCGTCACGACGGGCGGGTGGTCGTATGGGTGGACGATGGTCGGACTGAGGGTGGACGTAAGGCTCAGGGTGAGATGTCCGCAGACGGTGGAGCGCTGGTCGAGGTCCTTACCGAACAGGTGGCGTACCTGAAGGCTCAGCTCGACATCCGCACCGAGGAGCTTAGGGAGCACCGCAGGCTGCTGGCCGGTCTCATAGGACGGGTACCGGAGCTCGAGGCCCCGGCCGAAACACCAACGTCTTTTCAGCCAAGCGAGGAGCCCGCTCAGGATGCCGCGAACGGCTCGCCCGGACCCGCGCCCCGGTCCGGTGGCGCGGAGGCTCAGAGCGGCTCTGAGAAATCGTGGTGGCGCAGGGTGTTCGGGGGATAGGAGGAGGCAGGAGTATGGAGGAGGTTCTCGACCGCGACCGCCAAGAGGCGCCAGGCCCGCCGGCGGCCCCGTCCGAGAAAGTGGGCGAGCAGGCCGAAGGGGGGAGCGGGCTTCGGGCGGCGAGCGAGGCCGTGGCGGTCGTCTCCGCGTGCACGTTGGTCGGCGGCGGTGCCGGGATGCTGGCCGGCGTCGCGCTTGGGGCGATCAACCCGTTCGCCTTGGGGATCATTGGCGCGGCGTTGGGGGGCGTAGCTTCGGTCCTCCTCGCGGGCGTCTTTGGTGCTCGGGGGGGGGCCCGGTGGCGGAGGGTGTTCGGCGGATAGGAGGCAGGGTATGGGAGAGAACCCCGACCATGATCGCGAAGAGGTCCCCGGCAGGCCGGCGGTCTCGCCGGAGAACACGCGGGAGCAGGCACGGGAGGGCAGGGAGCAACGGGCCGAGGAGGGGAGGGGGGACTTGGCCACGAGGCTCCGCCTTTACTTCCGGAGGCTTTTCGGGCGCCGGTGAGCAACCACGTGGAGTTTCCGTGGGTGCCGCGGGGCGAAGCCGACGAGGAGCGCCGGGAGCGCGAGGCCGTCTACGATGGGTGGCGGCTGTGCGAGACGCTCGGGGACATCGAGGAGCAGGAGGCCCTGGTGGACCGCTACGCTGAGCGCAACCCCGGCATGGT
>JACDFX010000203.1 GCA_013815575.1 Rubrobacter sp. | reverse complement strand
GGAGGAGGCTCTATGACATCAATAGACCGGAACGGTATAACAACAGTCAGCACCACCGCCTGTACTAGATAGTTCGGTAGATCCGGGATCGCCCCACCTGACGCAGCAGGCGGGGCAAATACACCACCGCGTGCTTCGGGCGGCGGAGGTGGTACATCCACCCGAGGCGTTTCTATCTTTTGCAGCAGGTTGCCGCAGTTGGTGCATCGGGTGGCGTTGTCGTCGTTGTAGGCGTTGCAGTTCGGACAATACATGAAGCTCCTCTCGACCGAGGCGAATCCTCCCAAATTCCGACTGATCCGTGACATTATGCGGCACTGATGTTGCCACCATGCACAACCCCGCGACGTAGTCCTCCAGAATCAGACGGATAGAGAAAGAACCCGGCCATCTGGCCGGGTTCCATGTAGTGGAGGCGGCGGGAATCGAACCCGCGTCCGCGAGCGCGCCGTCCGTGAGATTCTACGAGCGTAGCTCCCGGTTTAGTTTCGCCTTTCGCGACGGACCAGGGCGCCGCCGCGGGGCTAGCCCGTTAAATGTCCCCCAGAGGCTCCGGGCCAGAACCCCAGGGGTAGAGCCCACTTGATGACACCGGACCCCGGGCCGTGGGCCGCCCGGACCGATGGGCTACTCAGTTAATTAAGCAGCCAGAGCCATTTCGTTGTTGGCGTGTATCTTTGGTGCCGGCGTTTTACGAGTCTCCAGCAAACTCGGCTCGTCTCACTGGACGCTGACCACTCCCGTCGAAGCCAAAACGCCCCCATGAATACCAAATTTTACCACCGTGCAAAGGTTCTTCAAAGCGGAGTGCCGGACGTTACGGGCCCGCGATGGTGCCCTACCGGCGGAGGCTCTCCTTGACGGCGCGCTGCATCTCGCGTTCGGCGGACTTGCGGGCCATGTCGCGGCGCTTGTCGTACTCGCGCTTGCGGCTGGCGACCCCGAGCTGGATCTTCAAGTTGCCGTTCTTCGTGTAGAGCTTGAGCGGCACGAGCGTGTTGCCCTCGGTCATCGTCTTGCCGGTGAGGCGGTCGATCTCCTTGCGGTGGAGCAGCAGCTTTCGGTCGCGCGTCGGGCGCTGGTCCCGCTGCGTCGCGTTCTCGTAGGGCGAGATGTGCGCCCCGATCAGGAAGACCTCACCGTCGCGTACCCGGGCGTAACTCTCCTTGAGGTTTGCCCGGCCTTCCCGTATAGACTTGACCTCGGGCCCCGTTAGCGCGATGCCGGCCTCGTAAGTCTCCTCTATGGTGAAGTCGTGCAGGGCTTTCTTGTTGCGTGCAAAGTCTGTCATAGCCGTTTCACTACCCTAAGTTCGGCCCGCCTCATGAGCGGGAGTACGTCGATCAATTCTACCAGCACCCGGTCCCCCACCCGGTACGAGGCCCCGATGGTGTCGTTGGAGAGCACGACGCCGCTCTCCTCGAGCTCCCACCAGCCCGGGAGCTTGCTGACGTGGACGAGGCCCGTCGCGCCGGTCTCCAGCTGGACGAAGAGCCCGAAGGAAGTGGTGCTCACGATGGTTCCTTCAAGGTCTTCGCCCACGCGGTCGCGCATCAGCCACATCAGCGTGTAGTCGTCGGCGGTTCGCTCGCAGATCGCGGCCCGGTATTCCCGCTCGGAGATCTCGTTGGCCACCGCCGATAGATCCGCTGGCGCCTCATCGCCGAGCAGCGCTCGGTGGACGAGGACGTCGGCGTAGCGGCGGATCGGGGACGTGAAGTGCGTGTAGTGCTCGAGCGCGAGCCCGAAATGCCCGTCGTCTTGTGGCGAGTACAGGGCACGGGGCATGGCGCGCAGTATCAGGTAGTTTATGGCGTCGGACTTCGACATCTGGGAGATGGTCCCAAGGTTCTCCGGCGTCGGCTCCGCCTGCACCCCGACGGCCGCGAGCCTCCTGCCCAACGTCTCAAGCGATTCCTCTTCCGGCCGCTCGTGTACCCGGAAGATGCCGCCGTTCCTGCCCGAGAGCATCTTCGCCACCGATTCGTTGGCGAGCACCATCAGCTCCTCTATAAGCTCCCGCGCCGGCGTCGATCGCCGCGTGGTCGCCCGGGCTGGCACCCCGCTCTCGTCTAACTCGTACTCTGGCTCCCGCCCGCCAAGCTCCAGCTTGCCCCGCCGGGCCGCCCGGGTCTTGAGCCGCCTGGAGAGGTCGTAGGCCACCCGGACGAGGTCTGCCTGCTCCGTCTCCCCCCCGCCGGCCAGAAACGCGTCCACGCCCCCGTACGTGAGCCTGGCGTCGCTGAAGATCCGGCTGCGGTACGCCACCGAGCTCTTCCCCTGGCCGTCCTCGGAGACCTCCATCTCGACCGTAACCGTCGCCCGCTCCACGTTCGGCTTGAGCGAGCAGACGTCGTCGGAGAGGCCCTGCGGGAGCATCGGCGCGACCGTGCCCGGCAGGTAGACTGAGTTGCCCCTGAACGCCGCCTGCCGGTCCAGAGCCGAGCCCGGCTCGACAAAGTGGGTCACGTCCGCGATGTGTACCCACACCCGGTAGCCATCCGCCAGACGCTCCACCGAGATCGCGTCGTCGAAATCCTTCGCGTCGTCACCGTCTATGGTGACCGTGGGCAGGTGCCGGAGGTCCCGACGGTCGCCGACGGGTTTGCAGGCCACCACCTCGGCCTCCTCCTCGACCTTTGGGGGAAACGTCCGTCCGGTCCCGATGGAGGCGAAGAGGGCCTCGTAGACGTTGCGGGGGTCGTCGGAGGGCCCGATGACGCGCGTGACCTCGCCGCGCAGCGAGCGGTTCATCTCCCTAGCGTTCACCAGCACGATGTCCCCGGCCTCGGCCCCGCGCCGCACCTTGCGGGCCACCAGCACCGGACGCCGCTCCTCGACAAACAGGGGGTCGGCGACCGAATACTTGCCCCTTCGGACCAGCACGGCGGGGATGATCAAGGCCTGCCTCCGGCCTGGGAAGTCACAAAAAACACCTAGGAGATTCTACCACGGGGCGGGTTTTGGGCGTCAGACACGGCCTGGACCCCTCGCCCTTCCCGGCACCCGAAACCTGATGCCCGCAGCCTACGAGGCTATATCTTTCTCAAGAACCTCGTGACGGAGAGAAAGCTGCCGCCGACCCCTATCGCAACGCCGACGACGACGAGAATCACTAGTACGGAGGCGGTGTTGACGGCGTCGCCGTCTATGGGGACGAAGGTCAGCTCCTGTCGCGACCAGTCCACGAACAGGAAGTTTAGCCAGATCACGGTCAGGGCGGCGAGGCCGGCGCCGAGGAGGCCCTGGATCAGGCCCTCGAACACGAACGGCGTCCGCACGAAACCGTCAGTCGCCCCGACGAGCTTCATCACCTCTATCTCCTTGCGCCGGGCGAAGATCGAGAGCCTGATGGCGTTCGAGATCAGGAGCACGCTCGCGATCAGGAACAGGATCGTCGCCGCGTAGAGGCCCCAGATCATGTACGACGTAACCGAGTTGAGCCGCTCTATGGTCTGCTGCGGGTAACTGAGGTTCTCTTCATCGTACCCTTCGGCCTTGAGCTTGCCCGCCACGCTGTTGGCGAGGTCTGGGTCTGTGAGCTGTATCTGCAGCGAAGCCGGCAGCACCCCGGAGTCGAGGTTCTCGTAGAGGTCGGGCTGCTCCTCGAAGGTGTCCTTGAAGGACGCGAGGGCCTCGTCCTCCGATACCCGGTCCACGCTCGCCACCTCTTCCCAACTCCCGGCCTTCTCCTCCAGTGCCGCCATCTCCTCCTCGCCCCGCCCCGGCATGAAGACCTCGACGCTCACGTCCTCGCGCACGGAGCCGATAATGCCTTCTACGTGCGAGCTTACGAGCAGCCCCACGCCGAGGACGAGGATGCAGATAAACGTGGTTGTCACGGCGGTGATGCTCATGAGCAGGTTCAGGCGGATGTTCTTGAACGCCTCGGCGAGAAAGAAGCCCAGGTTAAACCTCATCCGCGTACGCCCCCTTGACCTTATCGCGAACGATGCGGCCCTCATCGAGGGCGACGACCCGCTTGCGCATAACGTCGACCATCTCCCGGTCGTGGGTTGCGACGACGACGGTGGTGCCGGTGCGGTTGATCCTGTGCAGGAGCTGCATGATCCCGACGCTCGTGTTCGGATCCAGGTTGCCGGTCGGCTCGTCGGCGACGAGTATCGGCGGCTGGGAGACGAACGCCCGCGCTATGGAGACGCGCTGCTGCTCGCCACCTGAGAGCATTTCGGGGAACTTGTCCATCTTGCTGGAGAGGCCGACGAGGTCCATGATCTGGGGTACCTTGGTCTTTATCACGCGGCGGCGCTGGCCCGTGACCTCCATCGCGTAGGCGACGTTCTCGGCGGCGGTCTTGTTCGGAAGGAGCTTGAAGTCCTGAAAGACGCACCCGATGCCCCGCCTTAGTTGCGGGATGCGGCGCCGGGGAACGGACGAGAGCTTCGTGCCGTTGACGAAGATGGCCCCCGCCGAGGGCTCCATCTCCTTTAATATGAGGCGAACCATCGTGGACTTTCCCGAGCCGCTGGCCCCGACGAGGAAGACGAACTCGCCCTGGTCTATCTCCAGGTTGAGCCTTTCCAGCGCGACCGTGTCCTTGCTATAGGCCTTCGTGACGTTGCTGAATCGGATCATGACCTCTCCGGATGTGGCTTACCGCCCGTCGTACCCACGGGGTCCGGCCCGAGGTTCCCCCTCCAGGAACTTTTTCGGCCACGAAAGACCTTAGCAACAAAGAGTGGCATTATCAACCGCCCCTCCCGAGCTCGATCCCGGAGACGTTTCCCGTGAGCACGACTGCCCCCTCGGTCGTCCTGGCGTCGGTCATGGTCGCCTCGTAGGGCAACCCGTCCACCGGATAC
>JACDFX010000202.1 GCA_013815575.1 Rubrobacter sp. | reverse complement strand
CTTCGACCGGCTGCGCGAGTATGTCCCCCACCTGCTCGCCGTCTCGGTCAACTCGCCGTTCTGGCAGGGCGAGTCGACCGACATGCACTCCAGCCGGACCCTCATCTTCTCCCGCTCCATCCACCGCGCCGGCCTGCCGGAGCCTCTAGGCGTCTGGGATAACTACGCCAGGTACGTCGATTTCGCCAGTAGTTCGGGCGCCATAGACTCTCTGTCCGAGATCTGGTGGGACGTCCGTCCCCACCCCGGCCTCGGCACGATAGAGGTCCGCGCCTTCGACGCCCAGACGGACCCGAAGCGCAACGGGGCCCTCATCGCCCTGACCGCGGCCCTCTGCGACGCCCTCTGCCTCGAGTACGAGACCGACGACCTGCGGACCATCCAACCGAGCCGCGAGATCGAGGAGAACAAGTGGAACGCCCAACGCTACGGCATGAACGGCGCCTTTACCGACCATCGGACGCACGAAACGATAAAGACCCGGCAAGCCGTCGAATCTCTCTTCGGGAACCTCGCGGATAAAACAGAGAGGGACCTGACCCCCCTGTCCCTCCTGCTGGACGAACCAACCGAGTCCGAGCGCCAGCTAGAAGTCTGGCAGGACACCGGCTCCGTGGCGGAAGTCGCCCGCGACATCGCCCACAGAACCCGCTCCTCCGCAAGCTAGCGGAAGATACCCGCCCCTCGGACCTCAGGTCTCAAAGCATCGGGGCGGCGAGCCCTGATGCCTGGATCCTACTTCCCGAAGACGCGGCGCTTGAGTTGCTTGGCGACGAGGCCGCGGACCTTCGGGTTCTTCAGGGCCTTCACGGCGGCCTTGCGGATGGCGGGGCTCTTTATTAGTTTCAGGGCGATGGCTTTCTTCACGGTCTCTGTACCTCCCTCTCGGGTCCTCGTTACGCGGCCTTCTCGAGCTCGCGGCGGAGTCTTCTGTTCAGCAGTTCCAGGAGGGCCCGCTCTTCTTCGGTCAGGCCGCCCTGCTCCGCGGCGATGATCTCCTCCAGCCGCCCACCGTAATAGGCTACCACGGAGCCTTCGAGGTAGTGGTCTATTACCCGCGGGCTTATGTACGACGACCGCGCGATGTCCCTGGTGTTTCCGAGCCTGTGGGCCACGTCGTCCACCGCGGCGAGCACGTTCTTCCTGGCGGCTTTGGGGTCCTCGTCGGCACCAAGCTCGGCGAGGCGGTTGGCCGCGATCAGGGTCCCGGCCCACGTACGAAAGTCCTTGGCGGTAAACCCCGGCCCCACGACCTCCTTGACGTAGGCGTTCAGGTCGCGGCTCTTCACGTCGCGCACCTCCCCGCCCCCGTCGAGATACTTGAAGACCTCGTGGCCGGGCAGGTCGCGGCACTCCTCGACCACGCGCCTGATCCTGGGGTCGGTGACGGCCTTGCGCTGCTCCTGGCCCCACTTGCCGGTGTACTCGAAGATCACGGTGTCGCCCTCTATCTTCAGATGCTTGCGTCTGAGCGTCGCGATGCCGTAGGTCTTGTTCTTCTTCGCGTAGCGTTCCTCACCAATCCGGAAGTAGGCCGCGTTCATCATGCGGGTCATGCACGCTAGCACCTTCTCCCGGTCGAGCTTCTCGCGACGAAGGTGCTCGCTCGTTACGTCCCGCATGTTGGAGAGGCTTTTGGCAAAGAGCAAGATCCGCTCGAACTTCTCCACCTCTTTACGCTCGCGGTACTTCTCGTGGTAGAGGTACTGAACCCGACCGGCCGAATCGTAACCGACCGCCTGCACTTTGGCGGACGGGCTTTGCGCCACGCGGGCCTCGTCCCAGGCCGGCGGTATCTTCAAGTCCTCTATCCTCCGCAGCACCCGTTCCCCGCGCACGGGCTCCCCAGTGCCGGGAAGGCGGTAGGAGAACCCGTCCTCCTTCGACCCCAGGCGCCGGATACCCGTCTCGAACAAAACGTGCCTACCCATGCCGGCAATTATCCGAAGGGACCACGCCTCACAAAGCGATAGGATTCACCGGGTCCGCCCGGCCGGACACGTCCCGAGGCCTAGAACCTCAGCTGGTCCTATCTATCTCCGCGTGGTAGCGGCTGCCCAGACGCCCGCCGAGAAAGCCGCCGAGAAGGGCCAGCAGCAGGGCTCCGACGACGACCGAGATCCCGACCACGCCCGAGCGCGAGAGGTCGCCAACCGTGGAGGAGGCGCTGTCCACGAAGCCGCCGATAGCGTCGGCCGCGACGGAGGGCAGGAAGCCGCTAAAGACCCCGGCCGCCAGGGCGAGCAGGATCATGGTCAAGAACGTCCACACCAGCAGCATCGCGCCGTTGCGTCCCCCGTCGAAGCGTGCCAGCCGCCCGGAGACGTAGCCCCCGAAAAAGTAGGTCAGGAAGATCAGGACGCCAAGCAGCACGAGCCCCGTAATGACGGCCGCCCCGAGCTCGCCGGAGAGGTCCAACGAGAAGCCGAGGGGACCCAACACGACCCCGGCGACGGCCGTGAGTATCGCCCCGACCACCACGGCGAAAACGAAGCCGAGAAAGCTCGCCAGCCAGTCCACGCCGCCGTACATGTCGCGCAGCCGGTCCTCCCGGTCCTCCGCCGCCTCGAAGTAGCCCCTGGGATACGGCGTCGCGTCCGCGGTGGTGTCGGGGTGGCCCGGCGTGCGGATCACGCGCGTCTCCTTGTCCCCGTTGCCCTCGGGAGAGCCCTGCTGGGAACCCTGAGGCACCTGGCGGGTCTCTGCTGAGGCGTCCTCGTCCGTCCGGCCCCGAGGTTCGCTCCGCCTGCCCTCCGGTTGGTTCTCCCCGATGGGAATCCTGCGGGTCTCCCCGGCGTCCGCATCGTCCCCGAGCGGCCCCGTCCTGCGGCGTTCCTCCGGGCGATCTTCCGGTCTCTCCGTCATCTCTCCCCCTTCGTAACCGTCATAAGATCTTGCCGCCCAACGGGCCGCGCCAAACCCGAAGAATTCTACCCTGGGTGCCCCTGCGTCGCGCAGACGGCGTTTCGACCCGCGTATTTGCCGCCGATTTGTACATCCGGCCAGGGATTTTGCTTCTGGTCCGATCCTGGCTTGTACGTCCGGCCATATGCAACCGGCGCGGGCGGTTCATATCATGGGCTGTACTGCCGGGAGCGTTCCGCCCCGGGGCATAGTATAGAGCGAGAGGCACGAGGAGGTAAGCGTGGCGACGATGGGCAAGCAAGACGTGTTGCAGCAGGCAAAGGACGCGAACGTCCAGTTTATCCGGATGTGGTTTACGGACGTGTTGGGTACCTTGAAGAGCTTCGCGATCACGGTCGAGGAGCTGGAGGACGCCTTGGACGGCGGGATGGGCTTTGACGGCTCCTCCATCACGGGCTACCAGGACATCGAGGAGTCGGACATGATCGCCATGCCCGACCCCTCCACGTTCAAGGTCATCCCCTGGAGCCCGCAGGAGGAGCCGACGGCCCGCATGATCTGCGACGTTCAGACGACGGACGGCGACCCTTACGTCGGCGACCCGCGCCACATCCTGCGCCGCGCGCTGGAGCGGGCCAACGAGATGGGCTTCGACACGTTCAACTGCGGTCCCGAGCTCGAGTTCTTCTACTTCAAGGACTCCACGGGCACCGAGCCCCTCGACTACGGCGGGTACTTCGACCTGACTACGCTGGACGCGGCGACCGCCCTCAGGCGCGAGACGGTGCAGGCGTTGCAGCAGCTCGGCATCAGGGTGGAATACAGCCACCACGAGGTCGGCATAAGCCAGCACGAGATCGACCTGCGCTTCGACGAGGCGATGGCGATGGCCGACAAGGTGATGACCTACAAGACGGTCGTCAAGGAGATCGCCACCCGCCACGGCGTCTACGCGACGTTCATGCCGAAGCCGCTCAAGGACCAGAACGGCTCCGGGATGCACACCCACCAGAGCCTCTTCTCGAACGGCAAAAACGCGTTCTTCGACGCGGACAGCGAACATTACCTCTCCGATGAGGCCAAGGCGTTTATCGCTGGCCAGCTCCGCCACGCCCGCGAGCTTTCGATCATCTTCGCCCAGCACGTGAACTCCTACAAGCGTCTGGTCCCCGGCTACGAGGCCCCAGTCTACATCGCCTGGAGCCGCCGCAACCGCTCGGCCCTGGTGCGGGTGCCGGGCTTCCACCCGGGTCAGGAGAAGGCCACGCGCATGGAGCTGCGCTGCCCGGACCCGTCGGCGAACATCTACCTGTGCTTCGCCGCACTCCTGCACGCAGGCCTCGAAGGCATAGAGAAGGGTTACGAGCTGCCCGAACCGATGGAGCGCAACCTCTACAACCTCTCGGTCGAGGAGCGCGAGCAGATGGGCATCGAGTCCCTTCCGGCGGACCTCGGCGAGGCGATCAAAGAGGCCGAGAACTCCGAGCTTCTTCACAAGGCCCTTGGCGAGCACACCTACAGCCGCCTCCTGCAGCTCAAGCGCGAGGAGTTCGAGGACTACCGCATCCAGGTGACGCCTTACGAGCTCGAGAAGTTCTTGCCGGTTTTGTAAGCCTCAGGCAACAAGCTTTTCAGTAAAGGGGCGCGGCTTTCTTGCCGCACCCCTTCTGTTGTGCTGACGATTCGAGAGGTGCTGCCAGTTCGGATCGTAGTTTAACTGGAATCTTTGCACCCTCATAGTTCACCCGTTTCTGACGATCGACGGTAGCATACTGATGTTCGGAACCCCGGAGAGAAACCACCGGGCTGTCGGGCCCGCTGTCCTGCTATCGGGTTTGGGACTGATCGTAACCTTATACCGTTCCGCTTTGTTGATGGCATAATAGTGTCATGCCAAAGATACTCTATTCACAGGTAATCAAAGAAGATCCGCAAGAGCTAAAGGAGCTCGAAAAGCGCCATCGCTACACCCACCTCTT
>JACDFX010000201.1 GCA_013815575.1 Rubrobacter sp. | reverse complement strand
TTGACCTTGCGCTGGGATTCGTGGCCCCCGAACTGGTTGCGCATGGCGTTGAGGAGCTTGAAGCCAAACTTCTCCGCCTCCTGCGATGAAAAGCGCTGCTCCAGGGCCGCGGTGATCACGGGTATCATGCATCCGACCTCGATCGCCTCGACCACCGTCCAACGCCCCTCCCCCGAGTCCTGTACGTAGGGGTCGACATCCTCCAGCGCGTAGTCCTCGGCCAGGGCGTCGGCAGCCAGGTCCAGGAGCCAGGAGCGCACCACACTACCGTAGCGCCAGATCTCCGCTATCTGGTGCAGGTCCAGCCCGAACTCCGTTTTGTGCCGCATGAGGTCGAACCCTTCAGCGTATGCCTGCATCAGGCCGTACTCGACCCCGTTGTGCACCATCTTTACGAAATGGCCCGCACCGCTAGGACCGACGTGCCCCCATCCTCTGTCCGGCGCGGGAGCCAGCGTCTCGAAGATGGGCCTGAGCCGCTCCACGACGGCCGCCTCGCCACCGGCCATAATGCTGTAGCCCTCCTTTAAGCCCCAGATGCCACCGCTGGTGCCCACGTCGACGTAGTGGAGGCCTCTTTCCGCGAGCATGGCTGCCCGGCGCACGGTGTCGTTGTAGTTGCTGTTGCCGCCGTCGATAATAGTGTCGTCCTCCTCCAATACCTCGGCCAACTGCTCTATCGTCTCCTCGGTCGGCGTCCCCGAGGGCACCATCATCCACACGGCGCGCGGCGCGCTGAGCCTGCTCGCCAGATCTTCCAGCGATTCCGTGGGGACGGCGCCCTCATCGGCCGCCGCGTCCATCGCCTCGGTACTCCGGTCATAGACCACCACCTGGTGCCCGTCGTGGAGCAGACGCCGCGTCATGTTGCCGCCCATCTTGCCGAGGCCGATCATCCCTAGTTCCATCTTTCCTCCCTCTTACGTTCTTTCTCTCTCCAACGTCCCTACCCGTTCTCCAGGTGTCTTCCGCCCGAGGTCCCCGATCAGGCGGCGCACCACGGAGGGCAACATGCGAGGGTCGTCCACGACCCGGCAGCGGTCCAAGAGGTCGGTGTCGCGGAACTTTTGCCGGGTGAGCTCCGTGGTGACGGCGACGACCTCCATCCCGGCCGCCAGCGCCGCCTGGACCCCCGCGGGAGAATCCTCGATCACCAGGCACTCCTCCGGCTTCACGCCCAGCTCTCGCGCCACCAGCAGGTCGATCTCAGGGTCGGGCTTGCCGTGCTCGACGTCGTCCCGCGTGGCGATGATGTCGAACTCGTCTGTCAGGCCAAGCACCGCCAGCACGTGTCGCGCCTGCTCGCAGTGAGACATCGTCGAGAGGGCCGTTGGGTAGCCACTCCTCCGAACCTCGTAGAGCAAGGCGATGTTGTGGGGGTAGCGGTGGCCCAGGATGAGCTCCGGATCGGCCAGCAGTGCCTCGTAGACGCGCAGCCGAATCTGGACAAAGGCCTGCCACGGCTTGCGCACCCCGAACTCGGCCATGCGCTCCCGGGCCGCCCCTTCGAGTCCGAAGCGACGCACCAGCGCCGTGGCCACTTCCTGGCGCGAGCGGCCTACCAGGTCCTTGAAGCCTTCTACCACGTCCGCCTCGCCAAGATCGGGCCGCAGCTGAGTGGCGGCGCGGGCGTAGGAGAGAGCCTTGAGCTCCTCCGTCTCGACGAGCGTGCCGTCCAGGTCGAAGATGATGGCCGATATCACGCCAACCCCTCCGCCAGCCGCCTGAGCCCGCCGTCCACGTCCCTGCCCAGGTGGAAGCGGATGACCCGTCTTCCCGCATCCAGGAGCGCCTGACGGTCGCCTAAAGACTGGGCCTCTTTGAGCACGCCGAAGGTAAGTGAGGACCCTGGCGTACCGGCCTCGTCGGGTATGGGCGCGTCCCGCTCGTCGTCGGCGGTGAACTGGAAGAAGAGCCCGTTCCCCGCGTCGCCCTTGTGCAGCTGGCCGGTGGAGTGGAGAAAGCGTGGCCCGTAGCCCACGGTGGTCGCGAGTCGCAGCCGGTCCCGCAGCCTCAGGCGCAGCCACTCCAGGGCGGTCGTGGTCGCTTCCGAAGGTTGGACGTAGGCCTGCAGGTTCACGTAGTCGCCCGGCCGGCCCTGATCCAGGAAGTCTTCGAGCGCGCCTTCCACGCTCCCCGCGGCGCCCGAGGAGTAGACGGTGATATCGCCTTCCCTGACGGTGGGCGCGAGCGCGGGGAGTTCTCCCTCCTCGCGGTACTCCTTGACCATCTGGCGGGCGAGCGCCTTGGCGGCCTCGACGCTGGGCTGGTCGAAGGGGTTTATGCCGAGCCGACGTCCGGCTATCGCGGTCGCCATCTCCCAGCGAAAGAACTCGCCGCCCAGATCGTACGGGTCTTCGAGTTCGATTCTGACTACTGGTTGGCCGGCCCGCACCAGGTCTTCCACGGCGGCATCCTCGGTCTCCTCGCGCAGGCTCATGGAGACGAACAGGCGGTCGTCCCCGTACGCTTCGGGCTGGCCCGGCGGCTCGCCCGCGACCGGGAGGATGCCGGTGCCCTCCTTGCCCGTGCTCTCGGCTATCAGCTGTTCGACCCAGGGACCGAAGGCGGCCAGGGAAGGTGTGGCGAGC
The DNA here is from genome assembly GCA_013815575.1 of Rubrobacter sp. Classification (GTDB taxonomy): domain Bacteria; phylum Actinomycetota; class Rubrobacteria; order Rubrobacterales; family Rubrobacteraceae; genus Rubrobacter_D. The sequence goes on along the minus strand of JACDFX010000201.1, from coordinate 2,269 downwards.
AGGGTAAGCTTGTCGCGCCCCGCGGCGGCCAGCTCGCCCATCACCGCGCCGAGCCAGGCGCCGCGGTTGTCCCCCTCGACGGGGCAGTTGCAGCCGTCACAGTTGTGGGCCATCGTCGAGGCCCGGTCCAGGAGCTTCGCCACATCCACCCCGACCAGGGCCGCCGGCACCAGCCCGAAGTGCGACAAGGCCGAGTAGCGCCCGCCGATGTTCGGGTCGTTCAGGAACGTGGCCCGGAAGCCGTACTTCCCGGCGGTCTCCTCGAGCGTGCTGCCGGGGTCCGTAATGGCGATGAAGTGCGCGCCGGCTTCGCCCACGCCAACAGCCTCGGCCACCCGGTCGTAGAAGTACTTGAAGAAGGAGAAAGTCTCGACCGTGCCGCCGGACTTGGTCGAGACGATGAACAGCGTGCGCGAGGGGTCGAGCCGCTCGGCATACTCCAGCACGGCGCCTGGGTCGGTGCTGTCGAGCACCGCCAGGTCGAGGTAGGGGCGAGTTTGAAACCCGCCCCTACTGACGCCGAAGGCGCGGCGGAAGACCTCCGGGGCCATGCTCGAACCGCCCATCCCCAAGAGCAGGGCGTGGGTGTAGCCGCTCTCGCGCACCGCGTCCACCAGGGCGTTTATCTCCGGTAGCGCCTCTTGCATCGCCTCCGGGCTGTGGAGCCAGCCAAAGCGGTTGCTGATCTCCGTTGGCTCGGGCTTCCAGACGGTATGGTCGTGCCTCCAGATGCGCCCCAGCACCCTCTCGTCCCGCAGGCGGGCGAGCGCCCCATCCACGGCGTCCGCGTAGCCCCCCAAGCTCGCGGTGTCCTCCCGACGCTCTTCCAGCAGCTTCTCACGTTTGTCGGCGATGCTCTCCATCAGCGACTCGAAGGACTCCGCGAAGGACGCCACGCCGTCGTCCTGCAGCTTCTGCGTAGTGGCCTCCAGGTCCACGCCCGCTTCGGCCAGGCGCTCGAGCTGGGCGTGGGCTTCTATGCCGGGCTCCAGGGTCGGGGCGACGGTGGCGTGGTCGAGGAGGGCCTGGAGGGTGGCCGGCGGCATCGTGTTGACCGTATCCGGCCCGATCAGGGTGTCCACGTACATGGTATCCGGGTGGAGCGGGTTCTTGGCGCCGGTGCTGGCCCAAAGGGGACGTTGGAGGCGGGCGCCCTGCCCGGCCAGCTCCTCCCACCGGGCGCCGCTAAAGATCTCGCGGAAGCGGGCGTAGGCCGCGCGGGCGTTGGCGATCGCGGCCTTGCCCTGAAGATCGGTGATGCCATACCCTTCGAGCTCCCGGTCCACGGCACCGTCCACCCGGCTGACGAAGAACGAGGCGACCGAGGCGACGCGGCCGAGATCCCCACCCGAGGCGGACAAAGTTTCGAGCCCGCTCATGTAGGCCTCGGCCACGGCCTCGTAGTGGGCTATGGAGAAGAGCAGGGTAACGTTCACGTTGATGCCCTCGCCGATGAGGGTCGAGACCGCCGGGATGCCTTCGGGGGTGGCCGGGACCTTGATCATGACGTTGGGGCGCCCCAGTGCCGCGAAGAGCCTCCGGCCTTCGGCGATCGTCTCCTGCGTATCGTGAGCCAGCGTGGGGCTAACCTCGAGGCTGACGTAGCCGTCCGCGCCTCCGGTCGCGTCGTAGAGAGGGCGCAGGAGGTCGGCGGTGCGCCCGATGTCCTCCAGCACGAGATCCTCGTAGATCTCCTCCACCGACTTGCCCTCGTTTACCAGCTGCCGGAGGTCGGCGTCGTAGTCCGCGCTGCCCGCGATGGCCTTATCGAAGATCGTGGGGTTCGAGGTGACGCCGCGCACGCCGGCGTCGATGGCCGACTGCAACTCGCCCTGCGTGATGAACGACCGGCGGATGTAGTCGAGCCAGACGGCCTGGCCAAGGTCGGCGAGCTCGTGAGCCTTCGTCCTCGTTCTCTCTTTCTGCATCAGTTCCTCCTCTTGGGTTCGTAACTATGGCTGGGACGGCCCTGCCGCCGCGTCTTCGCGTGGTCGGCCAGCTCGTGGGTTGGGGAAGCGGACACGATGTCCGCGCCCTTCAATCCTCCTTGTCCATGGCTTGCACGAGGCTTTGGTCCGGCGCGTCCAACGGGCGGCCCAGCACCTGGTCCCTCGCCGCTTCTACGACGCGCTCGGGGGTGATCCCGAACTTTTCGTACAGCTCCTCGGCTGGCGCGCTCGCCCCGAAGCCGGTCATGCCGACGACGGCGCCGTCGAGGCCGACGTAGTGCTCCCAGCCCAGGGTGATGCCCGCCTCCACGGCCACGCGC
>JACDFX010000200.1 GCA_013815575.1 Rubrobacter sp. | reverse complement strand
CTTCAAGGCACTTCCAACCACAACCGGCACGTCATCACCAGGGAAGTCGTACTCAGAGAGAAGCTCCCTTACTTCCATCTCGACCAACTCGAGAAGCTCCTCATCATCGACCATGTCAGCCTTGTTGAGGAACACCACTATGTAGGGAACGCCTACCTGACGGGCCAGCAGGATGTGCTCACGCGTCTGGGGCATCGGGCCGTCTGCGGCGGAGACCACAAGGATCGCCCCGTCCATCTGGGCAGCACCCGTGATCATGTTCTTGACGTAGTCGGCGTGGCCGGGGCAGTCCACGTGGGCGTAGTGGCGGTTCTCCGTGGCGTACTCCTGGTGGGAGGTGGCTATGGTGATGCCGCGCTGACGCTCCTCTGGGGCGTTGTCTATCTGATCAAAGGCGATCTCGCGGTTTGCCGGATCACCCGGCACCGCTTTGGCCAAAGTCTTTGTGATGGCGGCCGTAAGCGTGGTCTTGCCGTGGTCGACGTGGCCTATGGTGCCGACGTTGAGGTGCGGCTTGTTCCTCTCGAACTTCCCTCTCGACATCTGTGTTCCTTTCTCGTTACAACATTTTTGGGTACAAGAGATAGTAGCGGCGGCAGGACTCGAACCTGCGACACGCGGATTATGATTCCGCTGCTCTAACCGACTGAGCTACGCCGCCACGCCTATGTCGCGGACGGGACCGAAGCCCTATCCAAGAGCCCCCGAGCGGATTTGAACCGCTGACCCCCTCCTTACCATGGAGGTGCTCTACCTCTGAGCTACAGGGGCATATCCATCTTATGGGGGCGGGAGGATTCGAACCTCCGTAGGCGAAGCCGGCAGATTTACAGTCTGCTCCCTTTGGCCACTCGGGCACACCCCCGGCCACGCCTCGCAACACCCTCGTGCGGAGCGCCAGAATATGGTAGCAAACGCGAAGTACTTTTCAACGGCCCCCGGCGGAGCCCGGAGAGGGAATCGAACCCCCGACCGGCCGCTTACAAGGCGGCTGCTCTACCTCTGAGCTACCCGGGCCATTAGGGCGGTCAGCTATCAGTCGTCAGCTTTCGTCTTCTCCGGCCGAAGACCGGCTCACCAGCGCATAAGATGCACTTCTGAGATTGTAACAGCGTGTCGCGACGCGCAACCGCGACGACCAACGTCGCCACGTCACGCCAAGAACCGTTTTCGGCTGAAGGCTGAAAGCTATTGGGCTTTGCGCCGGATCTCTTCGAGCTTCCTCAGCGTCTCTTCGGATAGCCGCTCCGAGATGCGGGCTTTGAACGGCTTCGACGGATTGCGGGTTATGGCGGGGAGTTCGTCGAGGAGGTTGGCGAACTCGCGGGGGGTGGCGCGGGCTGAGCCGCGGGCGAGGGCGGTGCGCTGGAGTGCGAAGTCGGCGGTGTATACGGTGGCGGAGCCCTCCAGCTTCGTCAGGAGGCGTTCTATCTCGTCGTCGGCGGACTCACCGGGGGCGCTGTAGACGATGCGGACGGCGCCCCCGGCGCGCGACTCTTCCTTGCGGGGGTCGGGGGCGCGGTGGGCGTCGAAGACGACGACGATGGTGCGGCCCGTCCAGCCGGCGGCCTTGAGGGCGTCGATTATGAGAAGCTCGCGGGCGGCGTCGAAGGTGGCGGCGTCCCTGTAGCGGTCGAGGGCGCCTATGACGTTGTAGGCGTCCAGGACCAGGTACGAGGACACGGCTATCCCCTCCGCCGGCGGGCCTCGTAAGCCAGCACCGCCGCCGCCACGGAGACGTTCAAAGAGCCAACCGACCCGAGCATCGGGATCGATACGGTCCCATCGCACGCCTCGCGCACAAGCCGCCTCACGCCCTTGCCCTCGCTCCCCAGAACGAAGGCCACGGGCCCGTCCAGGTCGAGCTTCGCGTAGTCGGTCCCGCCGGCTTCGGCGGCGTAGACCCAGACGTTTGCCTCCTTCATCCTGTCCACGGCCCGCTTGAGGTTCGTCTCCCTGGCGACACGGACGTGCTCGCTCGCGCCGGCGCTCGCCTTGACGGCCGCGGCCGTCACCCCTGCGGCCCTGTCTTTCGGGATCACGACCCCGCTCGCCCCCGCCCCGTCGGCGGCCCGTAGAACAGCCCCGAGGTTGCGGGGGTCCGTCACGCCGTCCAGAACCAGGATCAGGGGCCGGGGAACCGCCAGGATCTCCTCCAGGCTAGAGTAAGGATAGGATTCGACCCGAGCCACGACGCCCTGGTGAACCCCGCCGCGCGCCAGCTCGTCGATTCGGTCACGGGAGACGTTCTTGACGGGAACGCCGCCGGCCGCTTCCTGGATCTCCCCGCCGCCCGTGGAGTCCAGGACCTCAAGGACTCTTCGCCGCCGACCCTTCAGGGCCTCGACGACGGGCCGGATGCCGTAGATGATCTCCGCCACCGGCTACCGACGGCTCAAGATGGGGCCATCCGGGGTATCCTCGACGGCCCAGCCCGCCTCGGCGAGCTCGTCGCGCAGCCGGTCGGCAGTGGCCCAGTCTTTCTCCCGCCGCGCCAACTCCCTGTTGACGGCCAGACCAATGACCTCCTCACCTGGCTCCTCCGGATATCGGATGCGCACGCCGCCCATCTCGGTCGCCAACTCCCGCGCGAGGTCGAACCCGAAGACGGTCATGACCTCCTCGACCGCCCCTGCGAGGGATGCGAACTCGCCCGCCGCCCCGGCACGTTCGGATATCTCCCGCCCCACCCGGTTGGCAGCCTCGAAGAGCGTCGCTACGACCTCCGGGGTGTTCAGGTCATCCCGCATCGCCTCGTCGAACCGCCCGCGCAGGCCCGCCGCGAGTTCGTCCGAGAGCTCAGAGGACGTATCCGAGGCGGAGATCTGACGGTAGAGGCGGAGCAACCGTTCGTAGGAGCGGCGTTTCTCTTCCAGGATCTCCTCGGAATATTCGATGGGTTGCGAGTAGTGGCTCTGGAGCAGCCACATCCTGACGGCATTGCGGCCGTGGAGGTCCACCGCCCGCTGGACGTCGAGCACGTTCCCGACGGACTTCGCCATCTTCTCGGGTCCTCCGAGCGTCACCATCCCGTGGTGCGCCCAGGCCCGGACGAACGGGTTCTCCGGGTGGGCAGCGGCGCTCTGGGCAAGCTCGTTCTCGTGGTGCGGGAACCGGATGTCCGTGCCGCCGCCGTGGATGTCCGCGACGCCCGGCAGGTGCTTCTCGACCATCGCGGAGCACTCGATGTGCCAGCCGGGACGTCCCGGCCCCCAGGGGCTGTCCCAGGAGGGCTCGTCCTGTTTGGAGGCCTTCCAGAGCGCGAAGTCCAGCGGGCTTCTCTTGTCTTCCGTCTGGCCCTTCTCCGTCTCCCGCATCTCCCTCGGGCGCTGGTGGCTTAAAGAGCCGTAATTCGGGAAGCTCTCGACGGCAAAGTAGACGTCGCCGTTGCCGGGGGCGTAGGCGTGGCCCTTCTCGACGAGTTCTTGTATCAGGGAGATCATCTCGGGGATGTGCTCCGTGGCCCGCGGCTCGACGTCGGGTAGACCGATACCGAGCAACGCCAACCGCCCGTGGAAGGAGTCGGTGTAGCGGTCCACGATCTCTTGCCAGGAGACGCCCTCGGCGTTGGCCTTGTTAATGATCTTGTCCTCGATGTCCGTGACGTTCTGGACGAACGTCACGTCGTAGCCCCGGCTCCGCAAATACCGGACCACCACGTCCCAGAACAGCGGCGCCCGCGCGTTGCCGACGTGGACGTGGTCGTAGACCGTAGGCCCGCAGACGTACAGGCCGATCTTGCCGTCCTGCCCGACCTCGACCATCCCGCCGCTCAAGCTGTCCCGCACGAAAACGCTCATTCCCCTAGTCTAGCCTCTCTCGTCCGTTCTATCCGTCTCCCCGCCTCTTCTGGCCCGAGCACCGCGAGCACGAGCGCCATCTCAGGCCCCTTATTCCGTCCGGTGAGCGCCAGCCGCAGAGGGTGGAGCAGGTCGCGGGTCTTGACGCCACGCTCTTTGGCCCACATACGCAGATCCTGAACAAGGGCCCTCGCTTCGTCGACGTCCTCGAACGAGCGCCCTTCGAGCATCGCGACGGCCTGCGCGAAGACCTCCGCGGCAGAGTCCGGAAGTTTCTCCCGAAAAGTCGCGGGATCGACGGGGGCCGTGACTTCCCGCAGCAGACGGGGCGCATCCGAGAGCACGCGCGCCTCTTCCCGGATCACCTCGAGCGCGGCGGCTTCCCGTCCCTCCGGCAACGACCCGTCCAGGAACGGCCCGACGCGCCGGCGCAATTCGTCGCCTGTCAAGCGTCGGAGGTGCCTGGCGTCAAAGAAGAGTAGGCGGTCTGGGTCAAAAGTGGACGGGCTCGCGCCGAGGCGCGACGGTTCCCACTCGCGGACGAGTTCTGCCAGATCTACAAACTCCTCTTTGCCCGCCGGGTGGGTCCAGCCGAGGAGCGCGAGGTAGTTCACCAGCGCTTCTGGAAGGTAGCCTTCGCGCCGGTAGTCTGTGACGCCGGCGGCGCCATGACGCTTGGAGAGCTTCTTGCCGTCGGGGCCGAGGATGACGCCGAGGTGGATAAAGTTCGGCTCCATTAGACCGAGCGCGCGGTAGAGGAGGACCTGGCGGCCCGTGTTTGGGAGGTGCTCCTCGCCCCGGATGACGTGGGTGATGCCCATGTTCGCGTCATCCACGGCGGCGGCGAAGTTGTAGGAGGGGGTGCCGTCGGACTTCTGGATCACGAAATCCTCGATGCGGCTGAACGAGATCTCCCCGCGCAGCCCGTCTCGGAAGCTTCCCTTCCGTTCCGGCGGCCGGAAGAGGAGCGCCCGACGCCCCCCTTCGTCCGTGCTCTCGTAGGTCAGGCCGGCTTCGGTGAGACGTTTGGTGGCCTCCTCGTACAACTCTCCGCGTTCGCCCTGGCGA
>JACDFX010000199.1 GCA_013815575.1 Rubrobacter sp. | reverse complement strand
GGGCGAGAAGACGAGGCTCGTCATCCTCAACTCCCCCGCCAACCCGACCGGCGGCGTGTTCACCGCCGAGGACATCGCGGGCATAGCGGAGATACTGCGCGAACGTCCGGACGTGGTGGTGCTCTCAGATGAGATCTACTCCCGCCTCCTCTATTCCGGCTCCTTCGCGAGCATCGCCTCCGAACCGGGCTTTGGCCCGGACGAACGGACCATCATCCTCGACGGTTTCTCCAAAACCTACGCGATGACGGGCTGGCGACTCGGCTACGGCGTCATGCCGGAGCCCCTCGCCGAGCAGGTGACGAAGCTCCAGGTCAACTCCAACTCCTGCACGGCCGCCGCCACCCAGCACGCGGGCCTCGCCGCGCTCTCGGGCCCCCAGGACGCCGTGGACCGGATGCTCGAAGAGTTCCGCGGCCGCCGGGAGCTGATCGTCTCGGGCCTCAACGACCTTCCCGGCGTCGAGTGCATCTCCCCGCAGGGCGCGTTCTACGCCTTCCCGAACGTCTCAGCGACGGGCCTCCCCGCCGGGGATCTCGCCGACCTGCTGCTGAACGAGGCCGGGGTCGCCTGCCTCTCAGGCACCGCCTTCGGCCGCCACGGCGAGGGCCACCTACGCCTCTCCTACGCAAACTCCCGGGAGAACATCTCCCTCGCCCTCGACCGCATGCACGAGGTCCTGGCCCGAATGATCCGCTAGGCGGTCACGCCAACAGCCCGCCCGGATCACGCTTCACCACCCCCCCACGCCCCCGCCTCTTTGTAGATTACAAACATTAGTTTGTAGTAGAGTGAGTAGAGTGCAGACGGGAAGATGGTCGTCGTTGTGGCGGTCGAAGGTAAGGTTGACGAATCGGGAGGACGAGAGGCTTGAAAGGTTGATAGGTGAGGATCTGGCAGGGGCGGGGCCAATGGTGGTCTCGGTGCTGGCGCTCGTGCTCTCGCTGCTCAACCTCTACCTTCAGAGAAGGGACCGGAGGCCGAGGCTCAAGATCCGGGGCCGCTACGAGTACCGAGCCGGCGTGCCGGAGGGGGCATCTTCGGGTGGATCCCCCACGCCCCAGGTTCACGACGAGTCTCAAGAGGGGTTGTACCTGCGGCTGGGAGATTTTCTCAGGGAATACGGCGTAGGGTATGCACGGGGCTCTCCGGTGGTGCGTTTCGCCATCTCGAACGAGGGCGAGAGGGCCGCCTACCTGAGCGCCGTCCGGCTGGTGTTCCGCGACGGGGGACGGTTCGGTCGAAGGATGGTCCTGGACCCCGCTCAGAAACGGGTACTGCCCCTGGATCTCGCCCGCGACGCCGCCAACGTGGCGGGGTCAGGCGTGGCAGAGGGCCTCCCCGTGGAGCTCGTTCCGGGGAACGGCGTCGGCTACAGGTTCTCCCTCACCCGCCTGGCGAACACGCTGGAGAAAGAAGGCTGTGCCGGCAACGTCCGGCTCTCGCTAGAGGCGACCGACAGGCTGGGCAACGCCTATCGCCGTCCCTTCCGCGTCAACACCGACCTCTGGGCCTACCACGAAGACCCCGATCAGGGGTCGGAATCGCAGTGAACCGCGGGCACCCGGGCTCGCGCCGGTCCCCCCACTGTCCTATCCTGTCCCCGTGGCAGGTTGGTTGAGAAGCGTGTTCGGGGGCAGGGACGAACCGAACCTGCGACTCTCGCAGTCCCTCGGGGCATTTGCCGGCCCCGGAGAGAGCATCTCCCCCTTGTACGTCTTCTTCGGGGTAACCAACACTGGGGCGGAAGATATCGAGGTGGCCAGGGTCTATGTGTCCACGGGGGGAGAGCCGGTCTACGAAGGACCTTTCGAAGGGGATCACGCACTGCCCTTCACGCTGGCGCCCGGAGAATCTTCCCGCTTCCACACCCGTGCCAAAACCCTGGCGGGTTACCTCAAGAACGCGGGCCACGATGGCCGGGCTCGGGTGCGCCTCGTGGTCGAAGACGCGCTCGGGCGCCGTCGCGAGAAGGCCTTCCGGTTCAGGGTGGAGGAGTACCTGCGGCTGAAGGACGAGTAACGCGTCCGTCGCAACGGTGCACCATGACCTTCGGGAGACGGAGAACGGAGTATGCTGGTCACTCCCGCAGGATGGCCGTGCGCCCGTTCCGGGGCCGGTTGACGTCAGATCACGGCGCGCCGGGAGCTCATCCCGCCGTCGACGGTGAGCACCGCGCCGCTCACGTAGGCGGCGCGCGGGCTGGCGAGGAACAGGATAATGTCCGCCACCTCCTCCGAGGTCGCGGCGCGTCCGCCCGGCAGGCGCGCGAGCCGCTCGCGCCAGCGCCCGGGGTCGCCGAACTCCTTTTCGGCCTGGCGGCGCAGGAACTCCGTGCCGCGCTCGTTGATCATGTCGCCCGGGCTGACCCCGACGACCCGCACGCCGTGGTCGAGGCTCTCCCCGCCGAGCGCCCGCGTGAGCGTCGCGAGGGCCGCGTTGGCCGAGACACCGGCCGCGTAGTCGGACGGCCGCTGGTCGCCGGCGGTCCCGATGACGTTGACGATGACGCCGCGCCCTCGGGCCCTCATCTCCCTGTATAGCGCCCGCATCATGTTGACGTAGCCGAAGACCTTGAGGTCCCAGGCCTCGCGCCAGCGGTCGTCGTCGACCTCCTCGATCTTCCCGCCCGGTATGGCGCCAGCGTTGTTGACCAAGATGTCCACGTCGGCGCAGGTTTCGGCCAGCCGCCGTGCGTTCTCAGCGCTGCTCAGGTCGACGGCGTGGACGACGACCGGCACGCCGAAGCCGCGCGAGATGTCCTCCTGGGCCGCCCGGAGCTTGTCGAACGTCCTCGCCGCGAGGTGCAGGGCGCATCCTTCGGCGGCGAAGGCACGGGCCGCCGCGAGGCCGATGCCGCCGGAGCCACCGGTTATGAGGACGGATCGACCCATCAACCCGAGGTCCATTTCTCTCCAGTCTGGAACTCGCTCATCGAGTAACCGCGCGTGAACGGTACCAAGAAAGCCATACCTTCGCTGGTCGTATCGCGGCCCCCGCTTCCTATGCACCACCCGCTTAGAGAGAACAAGCCGCCATGCTTCTAGCAGTGGAGCCGAGCAAATTCAACACCCGATTTCCGCCGTGCAAAGTCTGCAGGTTACTCTGCCGGGCCTTTCCATGTTTTGCAGAGTAGCTGCGAGAGCTTTAGTCCTACAGCGTCTGCAGAAGAACTGTTTTGTCGAAAGATCACACCGTTCCTGCATCCTTGTCGGTTACCAGACGCCAGATGTTTGAGGCTTTGCGAAACGATGAATCATTTGTTTCGCCAGACGCATCGTTTCGCAACAACCTCCCGAATGGTGCGTTCGGGCTACCTGACAGGGTCCTCTCAGAGCACGGCGGCCGTTTTATCGTGGTCCTTGCCAAGCTCCCACTCCGCCACCCCGAGCTGGCTCTGGAGGCTCCACCCACGGTAGGCGGTCGTGACCCCGAGCTCTCGGGCCGCCCGCCTGGCCGCGAGCCCGACTATCGCGGTAAAGGTCGGGTAGGCGAGCTCTATGTCCGCGATCTCCTCTACCGGCATCCCGCCACGCATCGCGGTCGCCACGAGTTGGACTACCTCTACCGCCTGTTCGCCGACTATGTGGGCGCCGAGGATGCGCCGCGAGTCACGGTCCACTATTAGCTTGCAGAAACCCTCCTGGTGGCCGTCGATCACGCCGCGGTCGAGATCCGCGTAGGGGACCGAGGACACCACGCAGTCGTGCCCGGCTCGCGCCGCCTCCTCTGTTAGGCCGACGCTGGCGTACTCCGGGTCGGTGAAGCCGCCGTGGGGTACTATCTCGTGGCTCTGCGCGCCCTCGGCACCGAGCACGGCCTGTTCGGCGGCGAGGCTACCCTCGTAGGTCGCGCTCTGGACCAGCATGACCCTGCCGGTTATGTCGCCGGCGGCGAAGATGTGGGGGACGCTGGTTTGTAGCGTATCGTCGACGACTATGTGGCCCTTGTCGGTCGCCACCCCCGCCGCCTCAAGTCCCAACGCGTCTACGTTGCCCGGCCAACCCACGGAGAGCATCACGGCGTCGACGCCGGCCTCTCGCTCCCCGTTCTGAGTGTCGTAGCGTAGGAGCAAGCCCCCCGAAACCTCGGAGACCCTCTCTATCCCGTTTACCCCGCCGATTCCGGTCTCTATCTGTATGCCGCGCCGCTCGAAGCTCTCGCCGACGACCCGGGACACGTCTTCGTCCTCCCCGGGTAGAATCCTCGGGGCGAGATCCAGAAGCCGCACCCTGGACCCAAAGGCCGCGAAGACGGAGGCCAACTGGCAGCCCGTCGCCGCGGCCCCTATGATCGCGACCGATTCCGGCAGCGACTCCATGTCCCACACGTCGCTGTGGGTGAGGGCGTGCTCGGAGCCCGGGAAGCCGAGCCTCCGGGCATGCCCCCCGACGCAGATGACGAAGCGGTCGCCCCGGACCTCGGCCTCCGTTCCCCCGGGACCACCGTTTTCGAGCCGAACGGTGTGGGGGTCCACGAAACGGACGTCACCAGCCCCGTCGAGGACCTCGACCCCTGCCGCCTCCAGCCGATCCCGGAGGCGTTTCTTGTCGTGTACCTCCTCCACGACCCGCCGGGCCGAGAGGAGCACCCCGGAGAAATCTACCCTCGGCGCCGGGCCCCGGAGGCCATAGTCGGCGAACTGCTCCGCGTCCCGCACGAGCCGGGCGGCCTTGGCGAGCGCCCGGGTTGGGACGCAGCCGTCGTTGGTGCAGGTCCCGCCCAGCTTATCGCGCTCGATCAGGACGACCTCGGCCCCTAGCTCTCGGGCTCTTAGCGCCGCGGTTACCCCCGCCGGCCCTCCGCCTATTACTACTAACTCGCTCAATGCATCCCTTTCTATTGCCCCACGTCAGCGCCCATCCGCGGCCCTCTCTACTCCAGGTAGTGGTAGTC
>JACDFX010000198.1 GCA_013815575.1 Rubrobacter sp. | reverse complement strand
CCGGTGGCCTCTTCTTCTTCCACGGCCTCCGGGGTGGCGTCCTTTTTGCGGCCCTTGGAGGCCTCGTCCAGGTCGTCGCTGACGTTGTCCTTGCTGCCCCCGGTGCCCTCGCGTCGTTCGCGCTCGGTCATGTGTCGCTCCTCTCGATGGCTGGACGGCATCGCCGCCATAGAGAATTTTATGCCACTACGGGCCGGATGCGAAACCGCGCCGCCTACGAACCATGTTACGCGCGTTTCATTTGGGGGAATAAAGTCGGGTAAACGACTAGAAGAAGGAGAGAGTATGAATACTACGCTACTGGTGACAGTCATCGTGGTCGTCGTCGTAATTATCTTGTTGTTGGCGATCTTCTTCGCCGTCAGGCGGAGCCGGGCGAGGCGGCAGGAGCAACAAAGGGAGCGCAGCCGCGAGGAGTTCGGCCCGGAGTACGAGCGTACCGCCCGCGAGACGGGCTCGGAGGAGGAGGCGGACAAGGAGCTCAGGCGGCGGCGCGGGAGCGTGGAGCGGCGCGTGGAGCCGCTCTCAGACGAGCGGCGGGAGCACTTCGAGGGGCAGTGGGGCGAGGTCGAGCGGGTCTTCGTGGACAACCCTGAGCGCTCCATAGAGATGGCGGACCGCACCATCTCGGACATCCTCCACGAGCGCCGCTTCGTCTCGGACGCCTCCCAGAGCGACGAGGAGACGGAGAAGAGCCTGGCCGCCATGCACCCCGACGTCGCCGACGATTACCGTGAGGCCCGCCGCATCAGGGCCGACGTGGTCGCCCGCTCGGGCGGAAGCTCCGAGGGAGGTTCGGAAGAACAGTCGACGGAGGATCTACGCCAGGCGATAGGTAAGTACCGGGCCGTGTACGGGCGCCTTCTAGACCGGTAAGCCCGTCGCCGGGGCACTCGGGGCGGCGCTCTGGGGTTTCGTCGGGGGCGCAGCACTCCTCGTCGGGGCCGGGTTGGGCCTGTACGCCGGCGCGTCGCGGCGTCTCATAGCCGTCATCATGGCGCTCGGGGCCGGCGTGCTCGTCTCCTCCGTGGCCTTCGAGCTCATGGACGAGGCGTACAGGATCGGGGGCCTCGACGCGGCGGCGGTGGGGTTGCTCCTCGGGGCCGTGGTCTTCTTTCTCGCGGATCGGGAGGTCAACAGGCGGGGCGGCGGGCGCCGCAAGAACTCCGGGGAAGAGCAGGGTGGGTCGGCCACCGCCATCGCCATCGGGGCGTTGCTCGACGGAATACCCGAGTCGGCGGCAATCGGGATCAGCCTGATCGAGGGCAACGGCGTCGGCATAGCCCTGGTGGCGGCCGTTTTTCTCTCCAACTTCCCTGAGGGCCTCTCCTCGGCCGCCGGCATGAAGCGGGCCGGCCGCTCCACGGCCCACGTCCTCGGCCTGTGGGGCGCCGTCACGCTGGCCTCGACCCTCGCCGCACTGCTCGGCTACCTGTTCCTCGCCGGGGCCTCGGGGAACATAGTCGCCGCGATCCAGGCCTTCGCCGCCGGCGCCACCCTCACCATGCTCGCGAGCACCATGATGCCAGAGGCCTACGAGGACGGAGGTCCTGTGGTCGGCGTGGTCACCACCGTCGGTTTTCTCCTGGCCTTCGTCCTGAGCCGCGTGGCGTAGGGGCACCTCAGGGGCACGCCGGAGCAGCCGACGCGCTATTCAGCGGCCTGCCGGCCGGCTCTCTCTGGACGGAAGGCCGAGATCAGGAGCAGCCCGACGCCCACCGTTATTGCGGCGTCGGCGGCGTTGAAGATGTACCAGAAGGAGAAGTGGACGTAGTCGGTGACCTCGCCGGCGGTCAGGCGGTCGAGGAGGTTGCCGGCGGCGCCACCCAGGATGAGGCCGCACCCGTAGGTCGCGGCCCCGGACCCCGGCCCTGAGAGCAGCATCCAGAGCACGACACCTACGGCCACCGCGCTCCCGGCCAGCAGAAGAGCCTGACTCCCGCCGAGGATGCCGAAGGCACCACCGTCGTTCTTGATGTGCGTGAGGCTTAGAAACCCCGGCACGAGCGTCATGCCCTCCCCGACGCGCAGCGAGCCCTCGACGAGGGCCTTTATACCCTGGTCCGTCCCGAAGACGAACAGGGCGGTCGCGAACGCCCGGAGCAGGGCCCCGCCGCGTCCCATCGGGCTGATCTTGGAGCCTCTCACGAGAGGGTTGATCGTAGCACAGCCGCCCCGCGCCCCTCACCGGCCCGAGGGCACGACCGCCTCGCCCTGAACGTGCGGCACGAGGGTGGTGAAAGGCCCGGCGGGCAGGAAGCGTTCGAGCGCCACGACCTCGAACCCCGCCTCCCGGATCTGGCGCGGGGTATCCCGGTTCGGGTGGCAGCCGGCGAACAGACGCCTCCACACCGGCAGGATGCGGTCCTGCACCCCGGCGACGGAACCTTCGCCGCGCACGTGCTCGATGAACAGCAGCCGCCCTCCAGGCCGCAGCACGCGCCTTATCTCCGCGAGCGCCACGCCCTGGTCCGGAACCGTGCACAGCACGAGCGTCGAGACGACGGCGTCGAAGCTTCCATCGGAAAACGGCAATGCTTCGGCCCCCGCCTCCGATACCTCGACCGGGACGCGGGCCGCGCCCAGCTTCCGGCGTAGCTTCCCCCGCATGAAAGGATCCGGCTCCGCGACGACTACGTGCGCGGCCTCCCGGTAGTGGGCGAGGTTCGCGCCCGTCCCGCCGCCTATCTCAAGCACGGAGCCGGAGGCTTCGGCGAGTAGCCGGGAGCGCCGCCGGCCCATCCAGCCGCGCTCCGCGGCCCCGCCGAGCCCGTCGTAGAGCGCCGCGAAAATGGGGTGCCCGTTGTCGTTGCGAGTTCTCATGGTCCTGGCCAGAGTCTGCCACACCAGGACCGTCGGCACCGCCGGACCTCCACCCGGAGGCCTACGGCTTTTCGGTCCGGGGGCCGATGGCGGCCGGAGGCTACGGTCGTAACTTAATGGCACAGGCTGGCAAACTACAGAGAGGAACCGGCATGGAGTCCAGAGAGCAGAATTACGGGATGACCGAGAAGACCGGCCCGGTGGGGCAAGACCCCATCGAGCAGGGCCACGCGGAAGAGGTCCGGACGGACCACGAGGCCCTCGGAAGTGGTGCCGCGCTGATGGGTACGCGAGAGGAGAGGACCTGGTCGGTGCTCTCGCACCTGAGCGCCTTTCTGAACATCTTTACCCTGTTCCTGGGTCCGGTGGCGGCGCTGATCGTCTGGCTCGTCTACCGGGACCGCTCGCCCAAGGTCGCGTTCAACGCGCTGCAGTCGGCGGCTTACCAGGGGGCCTGGCTCGCGATCCTCGGCATTGGCTGGTCGCTGACGATCCTGCTAACGTTCGTGCTCGTCGGCTTCCTGCTCATCCCCGCGATGATGATCCTCACCGCCGTGCCCTTCGCGCACATGGGCTACGCTGCCTACAAGGTTAGCAAGGACGGCGCGTACCGCTACCCGATAGTGGCCGACCTGATCGAGAACCGCTAGACGAACCTCGATAGAACCCGGCGCCCTCGACTCTCCCGAGCCGGGGGCGCCTCCTTTTGAAGCCTTTCGCCCGCCCCGTGCGTAAGGTTATTATGAAACGGCAGAAGAGGAGAAGCCCGTGATACACGCCAGAAGAGAAGGACCGCCGAAAGAGGCGAAGCCCCGCCCGGGGATGAGGACCAGGGACGGGGATCTTACGGAGTTCCTGTTGGACGTGCTGGAGAGCGCCGAGTCTTATGACGCGCACATCCTGCGGGCTGAGATGGACGAGGACCCGGAACTCCTCTCTTTCCTGCGCGAGCTGCGGCGCCAGGACGTCGCGCGCACGAGCGGGGTGGTTCGCCTGTTGAGGCGTCCCCGCGAAGAGACGCGGGGAGACCCGGAGGAGGAGATCGGCGCGTGATGAACTACCCGCTCGACCTGAGGTTCAAGATAGCGACCATCGGAACCCGCGTGAGCGTGACAGATGCCGGGGGAGGTATGGTCGCCTACGTTCGCAAGAAAAAGTTTCGGCTAAAGGAAGACATCGGCGTCTACGCCGACGAGGCCCAGAAGAGGCTACTCTTTCGCATAAAGGCCGACAGGGCGCTTGACTTCGGCGCGAGCTACTCCGTGGCCCTCCCGGACGGGACGCCGCTCGGCGCTGTTCGCCAGGAGGGGATGCGCTCGCTCTGGAAGAGCACCTACGCCCTCACGAACGCGTCCGGTAGCGGTGTCGGGTCCATCCACGAGGAGAACCCCTGGGTTAAGGTGCTCGACGGGCTCATGGAGGCCATCCCGTTCGGGGACTCTCTAGGGGGCCTCTTCTTCAACCCGGCCTACATCGTGGACCTGCGCGGGGGTCCGGCGCTGCGCGTGGCAAAGCAGAGGTCCGTCTTCGAGAGCAGCTTCCGGCTGGAGAAGCTCCAGGACTTCTCCCAGGTGGAGGAGGACCTGATCCTCGCGGGCGTCATCATGATGGTGCTGCTCGAGAGGGACCGCGGTTAGGGGCGCAAGATCTCGGAGATCCGGGCGCAAGAGCACGCCCTGTCAGACGGCGGTTTGCTGACCGTTCGGATGGCCGTCCCTGACGACGCCCCCGAGACGCTGGCGCTTCTCCGTTCGGTCGTAGAAGAAGGATCCTACACCGTTCGGGAGCCATCCGAGGTCAACCTCACGGAGGCCGAGGAGCGGGAATATATCAGGAAAGACCGTGAAGCGCCGGGCAATTTGTGTCTCGTGGCGACGGACGGTGGCGCCATGGTCGGCACGGTCAGGGCTTCTGCGGAGCCGTACCGGCGCGTCCGCCACTTCGCGGACATCGACTCCCTGTGGGTCGGCCTTTCCCACAGGCGTCGCGGCGTGGCGGACCTGTTGGTCTCCTCCCTGGTCTCCTGGGCGCGGGATCACCCCGAGATAGAGAAACTCGGCCTCTACGTCTTCTCCACGAACGGGGGCGCGATCCATC
>JACDFX010000197.1 GCA_013815575.1 Rubrobacter sp. | reverse complement strand
TGGCGCTAAGGGAGTGCCTGGACGGGGAACGGGGCGCGAACCTCTCCCGCAGTTTCCAGCGCCGTCAGAGACGGGCCATCGCCCCCTGCTGGACCGCCACAACCAACAGCGACGCCCAGTGGGCGGCCGGAGGGGTAGAAGATCTCAACTTCCCCCGCCGGATCCTTTACCGAATCTCTGAAGAGGTCATGAAGCTGGCCGTCGAGCGGGAAGACGTAGCCCGGACCATGCTCGGGGTCAAGAACGTGATCGAACCTCCAGCGGCCCTCCTCCGCCCCGGCATCCTCTTGCCCGCGCTCGCAAGGACCATAAAGCAGCGCAAGGCCAAACCCGCTCCGACAGAAGGCAAGTTGATAGCCGACCGCTGAAAACCGTCGAAGACGGCGTATTAGGCGTTTATCGCCCGCTCAAGGTCAGCGACGAGGTCCTCTTTATCCTCGATGCCGACGGAGAGGCGGAGGAGACCGTCGGTGACGCCCCGCGCCTCGCGCTGCTCCTTCGGTATCGCGGCGTGGGTCATGCTGGCCGGGTGCGTGATGAGCGACTCGACGCCGCCCAAGGACTCGGCGAAGTGGAAGACTCCCGTTTTCTGGACCGTCGCGTAGGCGGCTTCAGCCCCGCCTTTTAGGGTGAAGGAAACCATGCCGGAGAACCCGCTCATCTGCCGTTTGGCGAGCCCGTGCTGCGGGTGGCTCGGGAGGCCTGGGTAGTTGACCGTCGCGACCTGCGGGTGGTCTTGCAGGAACCGCGCGACGGCCAGGGCGTTCTCTTCGTGCTGGCGCATACGGACGGCCAGGGTCTTCAATCCTCTCAGCACGATCCAGGAGTCGAATGGCCCCGGCACCGCGCCGGCGGCGTTCTGGTAGAAGGCCATCCGTTCGTGAAGGTCCGGGTTCGAGGTAACCGCCGACCCGCCGACCACGTCGGAATGGCCGCCCATGTACTTGGTCGTCGAGTGGACGACGATGTCCGCGCCTAGAGAGAGTGGCTGCTGGAAGTAAGGTGAGGCGAAGGTGTTGTCCACGGCGACGGTCGCGCCGCGCCCATGGGCCATCTCGGAGAGCAGGGCTATATCCGACAGAGTAAGCATCGGGTTGGTTGGCGTCTCTACCCAGAGCATCTTCGTCTCGGGACGGAGCGCCGCCTCTACGGCTTCCGGGTTGGTGGTGTCCACGAAGGTGAAGTCCAGGCCGTTGCTCTTCTGGAGTACCTTGTCGAAGAGGCGGTAGGAGCCGCCGTAGAGGTCGTCGCCGGCGACGATGTGGTCGCCGGGGGAGAGGAGGCTCATCACGGCCGTCGTCGCCGCCAGGCCCGAGGCGAAGGCCAGGCCGTGCTCGGCGCCTTCGAGGGCCGCCACGCACTCCTCCAGAGCACTTCGGGTCGGGTTGCCTGTGCGGCTGTACTCATAGCCCTTGTTCCTGCCGGGGGCCTCCTGCGTATAGGTCGAGGTCTGGTAGATCGGGACGATAGTCGCCCCTGTCGCCGCGTCCGGCTCCTGCCCGACGTGGATGGCCCTCGTGGCGAAGCCCCGCTCTGTGTGGCTCATTTGCCCTCCTCGAAGATGCGGTACGGCTTTTCGAGGTCCTCCTGCGTGACGGACGAGTTGGCGAGAACCCACTCGTCGCTAAAGACCTTCGAGACGTAGTTGCGGCCGGTGTCAGGCAGGAGCACGACGACGACGGCGTCTTCCGGCAGGCCCCTCGCCGCCCGGACCGCGCCGACGGCGGCCATCCCGCAGGAGCCGCCGACGAAGAGGCCCTCCTCGGACATCAGGCGGCGGGTCATGAGAAACGACTCGCGGTCGTCTACCTGGATCACGCCGTCCACCATGCCCCCGTCGTGGTTCTCTGGATAGAAGTCCTCGCCCACGCCCTCGACGGCGTAGGAGTGGATGTTCTCCGGGTCAGAGAAGATGGAGCCCTCCGGGTCCACGCCTATGACCTCTACCCCCGGGTTCTGTTCTTTCAGATACCTGCCTGTGCCGGTGATGGTGCCGCAGGTGCCCATGCCGGCGACAAAGTGGGTGATACGGCCGGCCGTCTGCCGCCAGAGCTCCGGCCCCGTGGTCTCGTAGTGGGCCAGAGGGTTGGCCGGGTTCTCGTACTGGCCTGGCTTGTAGCCGCCCGGGATCTCCCCGGCCAAACGCTCGGCGACCCTGTAGTAGCTCTCCGGATCGTCCGGCGGCGCTGAAGGTGTGACGACGACCTCAGCACCCATCGCCCTCAACAGGTCCTGCTTCTCCCGGCTCGCCTTCTCCGGCATCACGCAGATGCACCTGTAGCCCTTGACCGCCGCCGCGAGCGCGAGCCCGGCCCCCGTGTTCCCGCTCGTCGGCTCGACCACGGTCCCGCCCGGCTTGAGGAGGCCCTGTTTCTCGGCGACCTCCAGCATCTTCAACGCGGGCCTGTCCTTCACCGAGCCGCCGGGATTCAGGTACTCGACCTTGGCGAGGAGCGTCGCCGCTATCCCCTCGTCCCGCTCGACGCGCCCGAGCCTGACCAGCGGCGTGTTCCCGACGACCTCCAGCACGTTCTCGTAAAACTCCATCCGCCCATTCTCCATGCCGGTAATGTACCATCCGGCCCCGTCCGGGTGCCTGTATAATCCCCGCCCATGGAAGAGAACCTTTGGAAGAGCGAGCGAGTCCCCGGGGACGTCGGGATCTCCATAAACCGCGCCGGAGACGGCCCAGACCCCGTCGTCTGCCTCCACGGCATCACCGCCCAGCACCGCGCCTTCACGTCCGCCGCGAGGCACGTAGGTCCGGTTCGCGGCCTCGTCGGCGTGGACCTCCGCGGCCGCGGTGACTCCGACAAGCCGGACTCCGGCTACGGCCTCGAAGCCCACGCGACGGACGTCCTCCGGGTCCTCGACCACCTCGGCCTCGAAGACGCCGTCCTGGCCGGACACTCGATGGGCGGCTTCGTCGCCATAAAGACTGCCCTCCTGTTCCCCGACCGCGTGCGTGCCCTCGTCCTGCTCGACGGTGGCTGGCCCCGCGCCGAGGCTCCCTCACAAGAAGATATGACCGAAGACCAACAGCGCGAAGCGGAGGCGATCCGTGAGGGCCTCGCCCGCGCCTTCTCCCGCCTTGAGATGGTCTTCGAGACCCCCGACGACTACCTGAACTTCTGGTTCCCGGACGCGGGCCTCACGATGGCGGACCTCCCGCCGGACCTCGCCGACTACTACCGCTACGACCTGCAAGAAGTAGAGGGCGGCTACAACCCGAAGTGCTCCACGGACGCCGCCAAACAGGACTCACCCGACGTCACCAAAACAAGCCCAACCGTCGAAGAGATGCGCAGCGTCAAGTGCCCAGTGTCGCTCGTCCGGGCCTCCGAGGGCTTCTTCCCCGGCAGCCGTCCGCTCATCCCGGACGAGATCCGGGACGTCATGGCTGATACGCTCGACCTCCGTTCGGAGATGGCCCTGCCAGGAGCCAACCACTACACGATGATGTGGGAACCGAATGCGGAGCGGTGGGCGGTGCTTCTTGCCTCAGACGACTGGTTGGGATAATCCCCCGGCACCCTGGCCAGCACAAAACCTGAAGCCTAAAACTTGAAGCCTTATTTATCCTCAGCCCTCCGGGGAGGGAGGCGGAAGCTTGCCCGAACCTTCTTCGATCTGGCGCCTGATGGACTCAAGGGTGGCGGCCAGGGACTCCTCCAGAGGGTCGCGATCGTCGCCGGAGTCTTCCTGGATCTCACCCTCCACGGATCGCGGGCCGAAGGAGAGGTGGACGGTGACCTCGCTCTGGCCGTCGCCCGCCTCGGCGACCGTGAGCCAACCGGAGTAGTCCTTGTCGGTCTCCGCACCCCAGCGCATCGTGCGGGCGTTGGCGTCCACGTCGAAGTAGCCCTCGCTCTCGAACTCGCCGCGGTCGGGAATCTCGACGCGCATTTTCACCCGCTCCCCAGGGCTACCCTCCGCAGCCGGCCCTTCGATGCAGGCATCTTTTATGGGCGGCAGATATTTGGGCAGGTTCTCCACGTCCGAGACCCAGGCGAACACCTCGTTCGCGGGCGCCGTGACGGCCTGCTTCTGCTCGTACTCTTGCATCCGCGCCTCCGGTCCTAGACTTTGGTCATCCTGTCGGTCAGCGAGTCGCCTTCTTTGCCGAGCAGGGCGCCGAGCAGCGAGAGCTTGCCGCCAATCTGTTCCGCTACCCCGGCGCCGGCCACCTGCTCGACTTGATCTCCCAGAGACATCAGCAACGCGCCGACGCTGACGGGGTCGAAGCCAGAGGGGGCCAACTGGTTCTGTAGCTCCTCCAGGGTCTCCGCGACCGCGGCCAGGCCCGGGTCGCCGGAGGCCGCGAGCCTCTCCTGCCAGGCGGATATCTCCGGCAGCGCCGCCGCCACGCCCAGGCGCACTACACCTTCTCTCAGCGACACCACTGTAAGGTCCAGCGCGTCACCGATATCGCTCTGTATCACTCTTCTCCCCCGGTCGCCAACGGTTGCCGTAAAGAACCATTGTGCCTCGCTGGACCGCCCGGAGACTGTGGCAGAGAACACCCGACGCGCACGAGAGAGACGGGTACGGCGATTTGCCCTCCCCTCTTCGAATCCTGCGCGGACGTGGAAAACATCGTGCCGGACCCGCCCCCGGCGATGTCCCCGAGTCGGGTTAATCCTTTAACCACCGTCTCTTCGACAGCGTGCAATAATACTCGTGGTTACGGAGTTCAAGGGAGGCCTTTTGACGGCGGAGTTGTGGCAGTTTGCGATCTTTATCGGGGCTTTCCTCGTGGTCGCCTTGTTGTGGCTTTGCATCATTTATCTGCCCGGACGTACCATGGAGTACTCTGAAGCACGCCGGACGAAGGCCCACGACAGGGACGGCGGGATCCCGAGAAACTCGGACTAGGTCAGCCAGGCCCGCCCCTCGCGCGAAACGCCTGGTCCCTACGAC
>JACDFX010000196.1 GCA_013815575.1 Rubrobacter sp. | reverse complement strand
GTATTGGTCGTCGTGCCACTATTACCCTGTTGGCCAAAGGATGGGGACATCTTCGCCACGCCCGGTATACCCACCTCACCAGATAAACCCGCGCTGGAGCCACTTCCCGTCATGGCGGATACATCAGTGAAGAGGTTCAGTTGGTCAACGACTTGTTGCCAGACGTCGTCTTCCTGATTCACAGACCCGCCATCGATCCATATGTGGTCACTACGAGGGTAAACTTTCTGGGTCAACACTGACTTCCCGCACTTGGTTGGGCCAGTAACAGTTACCAGCTTACACAAGTGATCGGATGCGGCTTGAAGTTTAGGTTCAAGTTGTAATTGCGCGCGGGCTACATAGGTGTGTTCGGGTTGGCCTCCCGGAACGAAAACCCTACGCATACGCACAGGAGGTCCTGAACTCGCATTGTTCTCTTCCATTCCTTTGCCCCTCTGAACTTCGGTCGATTGAGCATGATGTCAAGAAGTATACGCGCGTTCTGCCGTTTCCCTACAACATGGCTGTCCAATATGATGGGGCGCTCGCCCCAACCCACCCCCTGACAGTATTCGCTACGAGGCCTCTAAGAAGTGGAAACGCTGGGCGCAGTATTGTTAGGCGGCGCTTGAAGAATCCTCCTAGAGATCAGCCAGACGCGCTAGAGAGAACCCACGCCGAACCGGAGGGCGTGCCCCCCCTACAGCTTGGCCCGCGCCTCGGTCTGCAGCGCGGCTTCCAGGATGGTCTCCACGAGGCCTTCGAGCGTGATACCGGCCCGCTCGGCGGCGAGCGGGAAGGTCGAGGTCTCCGTGAAGCCCGGGATGGTCTTGACGTCTATGACCTGGGGTGTGCCGTCCTCCACTATCGTGTCCACGCGGGCGTAGCCGGAGCAGCCTAGAGTGTGGTAGGCGGTTAGGGCGGTCTCGCGGAGGCGGTCGGCCGTCTCCTGTGGGACCTCGGCCGGGATGGCGAAGTCGGTGGCGCCCGGGGTGTACTTGGCCTCGAAGTTGTAGGCGCCCTCCCTGGGCCGGATCTCGACGAGCCCGAGGACCGAGGGCTCCTCGCCGGCTGGCTCCAGAATGGGAACGGAGACCTCCGTGCCGTCCACCCACCCTTCCAGCAGGATCTTGGCGTCGTAGCCGAACGCCTCGTAGACGGCGTCGAGCAGCCCGCTCTGCCCTTCGACCCTGGAGAGCCCGAAGCTCGAACCCTCCCTGGCGGGCTTGACGACGAGCGGGTAGCCTAAAGTTTCGGCGGCGACGTCTAGGGCGGCGGAGGCGCCCATCTCGTTCATCGCCCGGCGGAGAAAGGTGCGGGAGGGCGGCGTCTGTATCCCGGCGGCCCGCAGCGCCCGCTTGGCGTAGTCCTTATCCATGCACCGGATCGAGGAGAGCGGCCCGCTCCCGGTGTACGGGATGCCTAAAGTTTCGAGCAGGGCCTGGACCGTGCCGTCCTCGCCGCCGGGGCCGTGCAGGCAGACGAAGGCCGCGTCGGGGCCAAGCTCCATCAGCGCGCCGGTGGTCGTCTCCTCTATGTCCAGGGGATGGACCTCGTGGCCGAGGCGTTCGAGGGCGTGCTGGACGCGGCCGCCCGTGACGAAGGAGACGTCCCGCTCCATGGAGTGCCCACCGCGCAGCACGGCCACGCGCGCCACGACGCCCTAACCCTCCGCGCCGGGGGCGGAGCCGGGGGCGAAGCTCGCGGGGCGGCCGCCCATCTGGCCCCGGCCCTGGCGCGAGCCGCGTTCCATGTCGCTGCGAAGCTCCATGCGCTCGCGGATGGTCTCCGCGAGGATCTCGACGCCGCGCCGGATCTTGTCCGGCTCCACGAACGAGAAGTTGAGCCGCATGTTGTTCTTGCCCGCCCCGCCAGCGTAGAAGCCCTCGCCCGGCACGTAGGCGACGTTCTTCGCTATCGCGCGCGGCAGCATCGCCGTCGCGTCCAGGTACGAGGGCAGGGTCGCCCACACGAACAACCCGCCCTCCGGGTGGGTCCAGTGGACATCCCTGGGCATGAACTCGGCCAGGGCGTCGAGCATCGCGTCTCGGCGTTCGCGGTACATGCCCGTGAGGCGTTTGACGTAGGCCCTCCAGTCGGCGTTTCGGAAGTAGGAGGAGATCATCATCTGCGAGAGGTTGCTGGAGCACAGGTCGGCACCCTGCTTTCCGACGTTTATCTTGTGCAGGATGCCGGGCTGGGCGTGGACCCATCCGAGCCTCACCCCCGGCGCGAAGATCTTGGAGAACGTCCCGAGATAGACCACCCGGTCGACGTCCCCATGCTCCTGCTCCAGCGCCGCAAGCGTCGGCAACGGCTCCCCCTCGAACCGCAGCATCCCGTACGGGTTGTCCTCGATTATGATGAGGTCGAACTCGCGGGCGAGCTCCAGCAACTCTTTACGCCTCTCGGCGACCATTGTCACACCCGTTGGGTTCTGGAAGTTCGGCACCGTGTAGATGAACTTGACGTGAACGCCCTGCTTGCGCGCCCGCATTAAGGTCTCGCGGGCCGCGGTCGGGATGATGCCGGCCCGGTCCATCGGGGCGTGGGCTATCTTCGGGCGGTAGGCGGCGAAGGCGTTGAGGGCGCCCGCGTAGGTCGGCCCCTCGCACAAGACGGCGTCGCCCTCGTCCAGAAAGACCTTCCCCACGAGGTCGAGGCCCTGCTGGGCACCGGTCGTCACGAAGACGTCCTCCTGGCGGGCCGGCGTGCCCTCTGCCCCCATCACCTCGACTATGACGTCCTTTATTGATTCCAGGCCCGCGGTCGGGCCGTACTGGAGGGCCTGGGCGGCGTCGGGGGCTATGTGCTGCGAGATCTCCCGAAAGGCCGCCTCGCCGAAGGCCCTCGTGTCCGGGAAGCCACCGGCGAGGGAGATGATGCCTGGCCTCGACAGCGTCGCCATGAGGTCGCGGGTCGCCGCCGACTTCATGCCCTTCACACGGGTGGCGTAGAGAAAGTCGAAGCGGTCGAGGTCTACGAGCGGCAAGGGTTATTCCTCCCTGTGAACGATGGTTTCGACGTCCCTCCAGCCGAGCCCCCCGGAGAGGACCTGCCAGAGCTCCGGCGGCATCTCGAAGCGGCTAGCGCCGCACCGGCGACCCCGGACGGAGAGCGTCTTCAGGGTCTCGCCGCCGGCGGCCAAAGCGCCGTCGTCCGCTACGGCCCCGACGAGGTAAGCCTGCTCGACGCCGCCCTCTTCGAGCCCGACCGCGACCCGGTCCACCAGTTCTTGCCCGATGAGCGGCGCGAAGAGGTAGCCGGTCGTCGCGGCGAGCAGTCCGGAGGGTTCGAGCACCAGGTCGTACTCTGGCGCCGAGGCATCCCCGGCGCACCGGACGTTCTGGAGGACGGTCCTGAAAGAGTTGGCCGTGGCGTACCGTTGAAGACGGGCCCGGATCTCGTCGAGCTCCGCGAGCTCCTCCGGGGTCGGTTCCACCGGGAAGGCCGCCCCGGAAGTTGCCCGCTCCCACACCTCATTGGAAAAGACGATGCTCAGGGAGCCGGCGTTGGCGGAGAGGCGGACGCGGCCCCCCCGTCGCTCCAACCCTTCGAGGCTCTCCACCGTGACCTCTTGCATGGCGGCGACTCTATCACAAAGGCTCGCCACTATGTAAACTTTCGCGCCATGAACGGCGCGCGAATAGTCTTCGTTACGGGCAACGAGCACAAGCGCCGGGAGGTGCGTGAGATCCTGGGCGTCGAGCTCGAAAGCGCCGACCTGGACGTGCCGGAGGTTCAGGGGGTAGACCCGGCCGAGGTCGCCGCCGCCAAGGCCCTCGCCGCCCGCGAAGCCCTGGGCTTCCCGGAGGCCTACGTGCTGGCGGAGGACTCCGGGATCATGGTCGAGGCCTGGAACGGTTTTCCGGGGGCATTGACGAAGTGGCTCATGGGTAGCGTCGGCAACGAGGGGCTGCTGAAGATGCTCTCCGGTTTCGAGGACCGATCCGCGCGCTCCGTCTGCGTCGCGGCCGTCGTGGCGCCGGACGGAACGGTCGAGACGTTTCGGGGGGAGGTGCGGGGGGAGATCTCCCCTGAGGCGCGGGGTGGGGGCGGTTTCGGGTACGATCCCGTGTTCGTTCCCGAGTGGTCCACGCTCACCTACGCGGAGCTGGGGGCAGAGAAGAGTAGGGACTCGCACCGGGCCCGGGCGTTCCGGGGGGTGCGGGGGTGGTTGGAAGGGGTGTGATAGCCGGGTATAAAGCGTCGAGGGAAAGGGCGTTGGATCTCATCCAGAACCGGCGCTTTTGGTATTCTGTCGTTGGGTTAGTACCTAGGAGAGGGAAGGGGCCGCCAATGTCGGCAGAGAACGAGCACTCGGAGGACGGGGGCGCGGTAGCCACGAGCTCCGAGCGCCTGGTGGACCTCTACAAGAAGATGGTCGAGATCCGGGCCTTCGAAGAGGCCTGCCAGAAAGGCTTCAGGCAGGGCAAGATCGGGGGCTACCTCCACGTCTACATCGGCCAGGAGGCCGTCGCCACCGGCTTTATCGACTCTTTCAAAGAGGGCGACAAGGTCATCACCGCCTACCGCGACCACGCCCACGCCCTCCTGCTGGGCGCCGAACCGAAGGAGGTCATGGCCGAGCTCTATGGCAAGGGCACCGGTATGGTCAAGGGCAAGGGCGGCTCGATGCACCTCTTCGACGTCAAGAACGGCCTCATGGGCGGCTACGGCATCGTCGGCGGGCACATCCCTCTAGGCGTCGGCTTCGCCTACGCCCAGCGCTACCAGGAGCCCGACCACATCACCCAGCTCTACCTCGGAGACGGCGCGATCTCCAACGGCGCCTTCCACGAGGCCGCCAACCTCGCCGGCCTCTGGGGCAAGGATGCCATGTGCCCATGCCTCTTTATCGTGGAGAACAACCAGTACGGCATGGGCACCTCCCTCGAGCGGACCACCGCCATGACCGACCTCGCCGCCAAGTTCGACGCCTACGGCATCGAGAACGAGAAGGT
>JACDFX010000195.1 GCA_013815575.1 Rubrobacter sp. | reverse complement strand
CGAGGTTTCCACCAAGGATTCTACCCTCCGCCTCTCCCTCGTTGAGCACGACGTAGCCGGGATTGGGGACGAAGTCGCGGTCCTCCTGGTCTTCGTACCAGGGGTCGTCGCTCCAGTGGTCGGCCGGCTCGACGTCGTAGGGTCCTTCTTGCATGAGGCACCGCTCGAAGTGGTCGATCGTGTACTCGATGCCGCGTTTCATACCGAAAGTGGTGAAGTGCGGGCCGGAGTAGGTGACGAGGCCGGTCCTGGCGTGGATGGCGGTGGCGAGGGCGGTTATATCCGAGAAGCCGCACAGGACCTTCGGGTTGTCCCCGATCAGGCCGTAGTCCAGGCGGGACAACAACTGGTTTGAGTTGTAGCCGCCGAGCGTCGTGAGCATGCCTCTGACCTCTGGATCGGCGAATGCCCCGTGCAGGTCCGAGACGCGCGCCTCGACGGGCGACGAATCGAACCTGTCGAGGATCTCACCGTTCGGGGAGTAGGAGATCCTCAACCCCAGGCGCACCCACCGTTCTTCAGCGATCTGCCGCTGTTCTCGTGGAATAAAACCGAGGCTGACCGCCGGTGAGACGACCCTGACCTCGTCGCCGGCCTTTAACTTGGCGGGGGGGATCACGGCATGGCCTCCAGGTCTCCCGACGCCTCAGTACGCGGCGTTGAGTATCCGCAGGGCGTCTAGTTCTCTGTCGCCGAACCCACCGGCGATACCGGCGAACTCGGCCTCCGGCACGCCCACGTCGCGGAGCCTGTCAGGAAGCCCGAGCCCCCGGACTAGGGAGGCGACCTGCCTGACGGGGTCGCCGCCGAGGGCTTCGGCTAGCCTCTGCCAACGCTCTGTCGGGGTGGTCTCCTGCGCCACTTCCAGGCTTGGGGCGAGGGTGATGCAGGAGGTGACGCCGTGGGGGACGTTGTAGCTCGCCCCGATCCTGCGCCCCAGCTCGTGGGAGAGCCCCATCGGCGTGTTGAGCGGGCCGAAGTACGCGAGCCACGCCGCGACCTGCAACTCAGCCCTCGCCTGGAGGTCGTCGGGCTTCGCCCTGGACCGGGGCAGGAGCCCCATCAGGCGCCGGGCGCCTTCGAGGCCCGTTACGTCGGTGATGGGGTGGTCTCCGCCGTACAGGAAGCCTTCGACGGCGTGGTCGAGCGCCCGGATGCCGGTGGAGAGCCAGAGGCGTTCGGGCGTAAAGACCGTGGCCTCGGGGTCCAGGATCACGACGGGCGGCACGGTCTGCGGATCGGCGAAGCCGCTCTTCTTGCCGACCGCCTCGTCTGTCACGCCAACGCGGTGCGCCCACTCCGCCCCGGAGAGCGTGGTTGGCACCGCCACCTGCGCCGGATACCCGAGCTGCCGGGAGACGGCCTTGGTGCCGTCTATAACGCTCCCGCCACCGACGCTTACGAGCAGGTCGGCCCCCGCCGCCTCGGCCTCCCCCGCCGCCTGTTCCACCGCGCTCCCAGGCGTGTGCTCGCCCATGCCGACGTGCGTGCCGGCGTGCCGAGCCCCGAGCAAAGCCTCGACCCGCCGGACGAGGTCCGTCTTCTCGTCGAGGCTGCGCCCGGTGACGATGAAGGCCCGGTCGTGAAACCGGGCCTCCTCTTCGAGTTTCCGCAAACTTCCGGGCCCGAAGTGAACCCGGTTAGTCGGCAGGAACGTATGTGTGCCGCCCATCATGCCGGCAGTCTACACCGGGACGGCCCCCACTTCCGGTCCTAGGCCTCTAGCCCAGTGCCAGCGGCCAGTCGGACGCGCCGTACATCAGGGCGAGGGCCGCTCCCGTCAGCGCGAGGTTCTTGAGGAAGTTGACCTGCTCGGCCGCCCGGGCCTGCGGGTCCTGGACCGTCCAGAAGTCGTGTATGAGCACGGAGGTCGGCACCAGGAACACGATGAGCAGGATCAGGCCGAGGACCGGGAACAACCCAAGCAGGACGGAGAGCCCGCCGAGCACCAGCATAACCCCGGTGCCCACGACCGCCAGGTACGATGCCGGTACGTTCTTGGACTTCGCGTACCCGCTCATCATCCCCGCGTTGGTGAAGTGGTTGATGCCGGACATGATGAAGAACCCTCCGAAGATGATCCTTCCGATAAGTAGTAAGAACTCCATCGCCTCTCCTAGACCCGGCTGCCCGTAAGAAGCACGGCCTTCTCCGCCACTCGACGCCCGAGATACCTGGCCGCGGCGAGCTCCTGCTCGTTCGGCTCATTGGTGCTGCTCGCGCCGTACGGGTTGCCGCCGGCCTCGAAGAGCACGGGGTCGGTGTAACCCGGCGTTATTACGATCGCGCCCCAGTGCGCGAACACGTTGTACAGGGAGAGAAGCGTGGACTCCTGCCCGCCGTGCGCGTTGGAGGCACTCGTGAAGCCGCTGACGACCTTGTCCGCGAGCTTGCCCTGGAACCAGAGCCCACCCGTCGTGTCGATGAACTGCTTGAGCTGCGCCGAGACGTTCCCGAAGCGCGTCGGCGTCCCGAAGATGTAGGCGTCGGCCCACTCGAGATCGTCGAGCTCGGCCTCCGGCACGTCCTCGGTCATCAGCGCGTGGTCGGACCAGCCCTGGTTGCTCTTGATGGCCTCCTCCGGCGCCAACTCGTGCACCTTGCGGAACCTCACCTCGGCCCCGGCCTCCTTGGCGCCCTCCTCGATTGCCTGCGCCATCTTGTACACGTTGCCCGTAGCGCTGTAGTAGATCACGGCTACCCTGACTGCCATTCTTGCTCCTTTGATCATAAGTGGACCCGCGTCCACTTTAAAGTCGGAGGCTATCGCGGTAGACTGCCGGTGTCAAGGCGACGGGATGGTTTTGTTGATGAACATCGGGAAGAAGACCGGGTCAAGCTGGAGTTTGGACCACCTGGGGCGGGAGGTTCCGGGGGTTTCGGAGCGCAGGGATGCGGCGCGTAACAGGGAGACGATCCTCCTGACGGCGCGGGCCCTTTTCGAGAGGCGCGGGGTCAGTTGCGTCACGATGGAGGAGGTCGCCCGCGAGGCCGGGGTCGGGAAGGGCACCCTCTACCGGCGGTTCCCCAATAAGGTGGATCTCTGCCAGGCCATACTCGACGAGTCCACCCGCCGGCTCCAGTCGGAGACGCTTGAGATACTCAGCGACGCCGGTGCCGCCCCGCTGGAGAAGCTTGGCCTCTTCTTCGAGAGGCTCGTCCTTTTCACGGAACAGAACCTGGACCTCCTCTACGGCGGGCACGAGGTCCTGATAGGGGGCGGCCGGCTCGCCCAGTTCTCGCACCCGGCCCACGATTGGCAGCGCTCGACCGTGCTCGGCCTGCTACGGGCGGCGGTCAGGGACGGGGCCCTCGGCGCAGACACGGACCTGCAGTACCTCTCAGAGGCCCTGTTGGCGCCCCTCAACGTGGACCTCTACTACCACCAGCGCCGCGTCGAGGGACTCCCCCCGGACCGCATCAGCGCCGGGATGAGGTCGCTCGTTCCAAAGGCAATATAAGGTACAAAACAGAACGGAGAGAGACATGGAACTTGGAGGATTGCATCACCTGACGGCGGTCACCACCGAGGCGGGAAAGAACGTCGAGTTTTACACTGGGGTACTCGGGATGAGGCTCGTCAAGAAGACCGTTAACCAGGACGACGTATCCGCCTACCACCTCTTCTACGGCGACGAAGTCGGGAACCCCGGAACCGAGATCACCTTCTTCGACTGGCCGCATCTCAGGGTGGCCAAGAACCACCCCGGCACGGGCGAGGTCTCCACGACCGAACTACGCGTACCAGACCGCGCAGCACTAGAGTGGTGGGCCGGACGCCTGGAGGAGGCCGGCGTCCCCCACGCCGGCATACAAAACGGGACCGGCCGCCCCCACCTGGACTTCCAGGACCCGGAGGGCCAGCGCCTTCGTCTCTCCGAGGACCGCGGCGAGGGGACCCGCGGCGGCGTGCCGTGGGACGCGAGCGCCGTTCCGGAGGAGTACGGCATCCGGGGTCTCGGGTCCGTGGACCTGACGGTACGGGAGCTGGAGCCGACGGAATGGACCCTCACGGAGGCGCTCGGTTTCAGGAAGATGGACGAGCAGAAGGAGAGCGGGGGCAGGACGGCGACCTTCGAGGTCGGCCCTGGCGGGCCGGGGGCAACGGTGCGGGTACTTGAGAGGCCGGGGGCCGGGTTGGCGCACCTCGGACGCGGGGGCGTGCATCACGTGGCGTTCAGGACGCCAGACGACGAGGAGCACGCGAGGTGGCGGGAGAAGATCCGGGCGATGGGCCTCGGCGTCACCCCGCAGATAGACCGCTTCTACTTCAGGTCCATCTACTTCCGTGAGCCGGGAGGCATCCTCTTCGAGATCGCCACGGACGGCCCCGGCTTCGCCACGGACGAAGACCCGGCCCACCTCGGCGAGAGGCTCTCCCTCCCGCCGTTCCTGGAGGGGCGCCGCGAAGAGATAGAGTCGCGGCTGACGCCCGTATAGCCTCTCTACCCCTCAGGCGCCGGACTTTTGGGGAGCGGCGCCCGGGGGGACACATGGGTAACGTCAACAGCAGAGAGAGGAGAGCGGCATGGGTAATCTGGCGGCGTTGATCCTACGCTTGGCCCTTGGAGGGTTTATGGCGGGCCACGGGGCGCAGAAGCTTTTCGGTTCGTTCGGCGGGCCGGGAATGCAGGGAACGACCGGGTTTATGGAGATGCTGGGCCTGAAGCCGGGTCGACCCTGGGCCTTTATGGCGGGCCTCTCGGAGTTCGGAGGGGGCCTGCTCACCCTGCTCGGGTTCCTCAACCCCGTGGGGCCCATCGGGGTCATAGGCTCGATGGCGATGGCCTGGACCAAGGCGCACTCGGGCAAGCCGATCTGGGTGACCGAGGGCGGCCCGGAGCTTCCCATCACGAACATAGCGGTGGCCACCACCCTCATCTTGAACGGCCCCGGCAGGTACTCGCTCGACCGGGCCTTCGGCCTGCGCCTCCCCGGCTGGCTCGCCCCGCTCGGGCTCGTGGCCGTGATCCTTACCG
>JACDFX010000194.1 GCA_013815575.1 Rubrobacter sp. | reverse complement strand
TTTCGAGACCGTCATCGAGACGCGCACGGAGGAGGCCTACATCGGCGTGCAGGCCGAGGACGGCTCTGGGCGGGATCTCGGCCTCCCGATGGCGGTCAGGCTAGAGAAGCGCCGGACGGACGGTTCTTGATCCCCCGGGGAGGATAGAGTGGGTAGGGCCCCGAACCTTCTCCGTATTTTCGAGGCCGCTGTCGCGCTCTCGGGCGCCACTGCCTTCGTCGTGGTTCTGTTCTTGCGGGATGTTCTGGACACGCTTCCGGGGGTCATGGTGGCGGGCGCGCTGGTGTTGTTTCTGGCGCCAGGGGTCTTGCTGGCTCGCTGGTTCCTGAACGACTACTTCTCCGGGGTCGCCCTGGCGCCGGTGGGGTTCGTCATAAGCGCCGGGGGGTTCGGGCTGCTGGCCGTACCCATGCTCGTCGTCCAGGCGAGCCTGGAGGTTTACCTGTGGGTCTCCGGTGTGGTGGTTGCCGCGTCGTTGCTGGCGGCGGCCTTCGGGGCGTCGACGGGGAGGCGGTTTGGTGGGCAGACGGGCGGGGGTGGCGTGGAGCGGGCCGCCGCCGGGCGGGGTGGGATCCTCTGGTTACCGTTCCTCCTGTTGGTGGGGGCGTTGGGATACATCGCCAGGATCACCTCCCCGAGCTCCTACGGGGATATCTGGGTGTACCTGGCCTGGGTGCGGGAGTACCTGGGTGGGGGAGGGCTCGCGTCGGCCGAGCCGTTCTTCGGGGGCGAGGTCGGGCTCTCGCGGGCCAGGATCAACGGTTGGCTCGTCGAGCAGGCGGCCCTGTCCAGGGTCTCTGGTGTCGACCTCGTGGACGTCGTCTTCTCCTACCTGAACCCGTTTCTAGTGGTCGTGGCGCTGCTTGGCTTCTACGCCCTGGCCCGCGTGCTCCTGAAGAGCGAGAGGGCTGCCCTCTTCTGCGGCTGCCTCTACGCGCTGTTCTTTCTCGTTCACCTCGGGCAGTCCCGCTTCACCCTCGGGGGCGAGTTCATTCAGCGCCTGCCGGAGGACAAGGTGGCGACGAAGTTCTTGTTCCTGCCGATGGCGCTCGCCTTCGCGGCGGCCTTCCTGGAGGGGGGGAAGTGGCGGTACTTCTCCCTCTTCGCTATCGCCTGTTGCGCCGTGGTGGCCGTCCACCCGATTGGGTTCGCGATCATCGGGCTCTCGATGGCCGGGTTCGGTGTCCTGCACCTGGCGTCCAACCCGCGCAGCCGGGCGTCCTGGGGGAGGGTCTCGGCAATGGGCCTCGCGGGCCTCCTCGTCGTGGCGGTTCCGGCCGCCCTCGTCCCCCTTCTCACGGGACAGCCGCTCACCGACGTGCTCGCGGACTCGGACATCAACTCCGGGGACCCCGACGTGCTTCGGAACATGATCTTCGTGAGCCCCGAGCGGGCCCGCATCTTCGAGTTCGCCGACGGATCGTACATGATGCACCCCTCGCTCCTGCTTGACCCGCTCCTGGCCGTCCCCTTTCTGGCGAGCATCCCGTTCCTGCTCTGGCGCGTCCAGCGGAGCGTCGCCGCGCAGTTGCTGCTCGGGACGATGTTCCTCACGACCGTGGCGGTCTACGTGCCCCCGGTCGCGACCTTCCTCGGCGACAACGTGGTCCTGCCGGGCCAGCTCTGGCGCCTGGCCTGGCCCATCCCCCTGGCGACCCTGCTGGCCTTCGGCTGGCTCCTGTGGGAGGCGATTCGCCTGGCGACGGCCCCGCTGGAAGGAGTGCGACTTCTGTCTCACCTCTCCCGGGTCCTGCCGGCCCTGGTGGTGGTCGTGCTGGCGGTCGTGGCCGTGCCGTGGGTGTCGGATGGGATAGAGCCCATACTGGACCATAAGGAGACTGCCCGGGCGGCCGGCTTCTACCCAGTCGACCCGCTATACCCCTGGTTTCGGGATGAGATCACATCCCCAACCGTCGTGCTCGCGTCGGACCTTTTGGGGGCCCGCATCCCGGGCTACTCCTCCGAGGCGAACGTCGTGAGCCGCAGGGGCGGGCTGGTGCTCAACGCGCTTCCCAGGCTGGAGAAGCGGGTGCCCGGTCAGATAGAAGTCCCTCGGGGCGCCGTGGACGTGAGGGATTTCTTCGCCGGGACGACGATCAAGACCGGCGTCGAGATCCTGCGCCGCAACCAGGTCGACTACGTCATGGTCACCGCAGGCTCTCCCCTCGACGCCTCGCTCGACCGACTCTCCGGATTCCAGCCGACGCAAGAACCCAGCGACAGATACAACCTGTACGAGGTTGATTTACAGAAGATCGGAACCGTAGCAAGCGCGGCCCCGTCCGAGTAGTTTCCACCCTCCCGTCAAACGCTACAATGATCCCCACAGCAAGGGCTGAGAGGCGCCGGGCTGAAAGCCGCGAAGCGGCGTGCCGACAACCGACAGAGGAGCGAGCCGTGCAATACGTCCACACCTGCTACAGGGTCCTCGACCTCGACAAGAGCATAGACTTCTACACGAACAAGCTTGGCCTGGAGCTCGCTCGCAAGACCCCCATCGGTGACGACGCGACCAACGCCTTCTTCGCCGTACCCGGCGACCCCGAGCCGCGGCTGGAGCTTACCCTCAACCACGACCAGACCGAGCCGTACGAGATCGGCACCGGCTACAGCCACGTCGCCTTTGCCGTCGAGGACCTGGACGCCCTGGCCGAGAAACTGGAAGCGGCCGGCGGAGTAGACTTCGAGAGCAGGCCGCACGCCATGGGCAGCGGCACCCGAATCTTCTTTGTTCGCGACCCCGACGGCTACCGCGTGGAGTTTATAGAGCGCGCCTAGGGCTATAGCCCCGGGCGTCCCGCGTCGATGATCGGGTCGTGCGCGGGACGAGGTCAACCATCCGGAACGACGAGCGGGGCTATACGCTGCCCGAGGTTCTGACGGCAGTCGCCATCGCCGGCATCCTCACGGCCATCGCCGTAATAATCTTCCTGGCCTTGCTGGAACGCTGGCGGGTCGAGGCCGCGGCAGACCAGCTCGCCTCGGACATGCGCCTCGCCCACTCCAGCGCCACGCAAGGCCTAACGGACTGGCGCGTGGTGATGAGGCACGACGGCGCGCCGCTCGCAGGCTGTTCCGGCGCGGACTACTGCCTGCTCGAGCTCAAGACCGCCTATGATGCCGACGACGCCTCGCCATCCCTGGCCCCGGGTACGCATCCTTCGCCCAGACAGTTGCCCCACGGCACGAAGATAAGAGAGGTCAGCTTCGACCCCGACTGCTCCGGTGGAGACCCCGATGCCGTCGTGGCGCCGAGCCTTTGCGGGCCGGAGGCCACGCGGACCCTGGAGTTCAATTCAAACGGGACGGTGAGAACGCTGCGACCGGGGACGAGCGGCACGGTGAGGGTCAGCTCCGATGACGGCAGCCCCTCCTGCGGCGTGGTCTTCCAAGCCTCCACGGCGAGGATCCGGATCGGTGAGATCGTCTACGTCTAAATGTGCGGACGAGACCGGCTCCTCGCTCGTGGAGGTAACCGTTGCGATGGTCGTCCTCGCCCTCGCCATCGTCCCGATGGTCGGGATGCTCGAGGCCGGCCTCCGGGCGGCGACCAGCTCCGGCGAGTACGATGTGGCCCGCGCCCTCGCGAGCGCGGAGTTGGAAGAGGCGCGGGCGCTCCCCTACAACAGGCCTGGCGGCGCCGAGGACAGTGCCGTCGAGAGGTACGCCCCGCCGGGCCCGCCGGATGTCATGGAAGGTGGCTTCACCCTCTCCTTGCGGACGGGGTTCGTGGACGAGGAACTCTCCGAGGCGGCGGACTCTCCCCCCACGGGTCAGATGCGGATAGAGGCGCTGGTGGAGTGGGGAGGCGACCGTTCCTATTCGACCACCGGGTTCGTCTCCGGAAAACCGCCGTGAGTCGTAGGTTTCTGCGCGAAGAAGGTTTCACGTTGGTGGAGGCGCTGGTCGCGATGGTGATGACGGGCGCCGTGCTCCTGGCGCTCTACGCAATGTTCGACGCGAGCGTCAGGGTCTACGGGGCGGGGCGCGACAGGGCTGAGGCCGTGCAGGGTGCCCGTCTCGGGTTGGCAAGGATGGAGCGTGAGATCCGCGCGGCGTACCCGCAAGACAAGGCGAACGGGAACAGGACCCTGCTCCCGGAATTCACGGAGGAGCGCCTGACCTTCG
Organism: Rubrobacter sp.; assembly: GCA_013815575.1. GTDB lineage: Bacteria > Actinomycetota > Rubrobacteria > Rubrobacterales > Rubrobacteraceae > Rubrobacter_D. The sequence goes on along the minus strand of JACDFX010000194.1, from coordinate 853 downwards.
GCAATGACCTGAACGGCAACCGCCGAACGCTGAACCCGTCAACCGGTGCTTCGGAAGCGGGCGAGAAGATCTCCTACACGCTGGACGAGGGCGGCGATCCCCTTAGAAACGGCAGCCGTCTGGTGGAGAGCGCGAAAGACGTTGACGGAGACGGCAGGGCGCTCACGTTCGAGTACCTCGACGCGAACGGAGATCCGTTAGTAGTCGGTGGCGAAGAAGATATCGCGCTCGTGCGCATCGAGTTGGAGATCTCCATCAAGAAAACGGGCGGGGGGGAGCCCGCGGACCAGACGTTCACGACCGCCGTCGCGCTGAGGAACCGGGGTGGGCCGTGACCCGTCGCCTGTGGCGGGACGAGTCGGGGGTGGCGCTGGCCCTGGCGGTGATCGTGGTGGTCCTCATCGGCGTTCTCGCCGCCGGTTTCCTGGCCGTCGTGCGGGGCGACCTCTGGTCCACGATCTCCGCCAACCAGGGCCAGAGGGCGTTCGACCTCGCCGACGCTGGCGCCCAGGCCGCCGCGGTACGGCTCCGCTCTGACGCAGACCCCGAGCACTACGACGCCAACACTTCAGACAATACAGAGTGGGCCTACGTCTCGCCGGACGGTGCCCCGCCCGGCAAGACGCTGGTTCTTGACGACGGCTCCGCGAGAGTGACGATCCGATACCTCCTCCCCGCCACCACCGTGGCCCACCAGAGAAGAGAGAACCGCGCGCCGGAACAGGTTCCCGGCGGGCTCTCCGACTACCCGGACAGGGACTTTTTCCTCGTCGTCTCCGAAAGCGTCTCCGGCGAGACGAGGCGGAAGGTCGCGACCATCCTCTACGCCACCGACCCCGGTGAGGTCGAGCAG
>JACDFX010000193.1 GCA_013815575.1 Rubrobacter sp. | reverse complement strand
GACGCGCTGGCCGGGCGCGTGGAGCGGGCGGAGCAACTGGAGCGAGACAAGGAGGCCCTGCTGGAGCAGACGGCGGGCGTGAGCCCGGAGGACCTGGACGCCTTGAGCGGCAACGAGCGCAACGAGATCTACAGGATGCTGCGGCTGGAGATCACGCCGTCGGGAGAAGGCTTCGCGATAACGGGAGTGTTTCGTACCGACGGACTGCTGTCCAGAGGCCCACTATGGGCATCAGGATCCAGCCGATCAAGACGAGCGTCAACGCGCCGTTGATGATCTGAAGGATTATAAAGATGACACCCTTGCCTATCTGGCCGTTGTAGATCTGGCCGAGCCCCGCGACGATGATGCTGAGGATGGCCGCCAGTAGCGGGTTGCGCATAATTCTCTCCTTTTGCTCTTTGTTCTCGGAGCCTGATACGCCCGAGACCGTTACTCGTTTCGCCGCCGATGCTCCTCCTTGAGCCGCAGGTACTCTTCGTCTTCGGCCGCGGCCCGCCACTTCTTACGAAAAACCTCCGCCGCCCGACCCTTCTCCGGGTCTTCTTTTTCGCGGGGCTTGCTCTTCTTGCCACCCTCGTATTTTGCGTAGCGCCTCGCGCGGGTCCACCCCATCTGCAAATACTTCCTGGCGACGTCCATCCCGACGAAGTCGCCCGCCGAACGGTACTCCTCGAACTTCGCGTAGATATTCTCAGACGACGCCCGCGCCGCCTCTTCGGTCTTGAAGCTCCAGAGCGGCAACAGCTCGCCCTTGTACGGCTCGGCGTGGAAAACGCCCTGCTCCCCGCGCCCGACCCGGTACGCTTCCGGATGCTCCCGCAGGTCCACACCGTCGTACGGGTAGCTCATCGCGTCAGGTCGGTGATGAACGCCGGCACGTCGAGCTCGATCGCCTCGCCGTCCCACACCGAAATCTCCCGGAACGGCCGAAACTCGACGTAGTAGTCATCGCCGAGATATAGCTTGACCTCTTTGGCTATCTCCAGGCCCTCGGCGTCCGACGCCTCGTAGTCGAAGTCTTCGTCCTCCAGCTCCGCTCCCGGATCTCTGGTATCCAGGTTGGCCTGCCACGCGTGGATTCTCGCGGCCCGTGGCTGGGGCATTCCGAAATACTCCGGGGACAGGCTCAAATCCAGCGCTACGGAACCGGGAAACGGGATCTCCCAGAGGCCGTCGGCCATCCAGTCGAAGTCGATACGCACGAAGCTTTTGTACTTCGAAAGGTAGTCCTCCTCGATAAACCTCCACACCACCGGCTCGTCCTCCCGACGCAGCCCCTCGTAGAACTCAGGACGGAAGCTCCCGAGGGCCGATCCATGATCGGCCAGGTCGTGCCCGGTCCACTGCCCAAAAAGCTTCGGAAACCTCACCCTGTACGCCCCGTCCGCCACAGGCGCAGTCTACCCCGTAACACGACCCGGTACAGATACGCTTCCTAATACTTGACAGAACGTTCAATCATGCGTAGACTACATTTATTGAACATTCGATCAAGGAGGATTGGTTGGCGGAGGAGTTGGATCGGCGAGGGCAGATCCTGGACGCGGCGTTCGAGGAGTTCTCGATGAAGGGGTTCAAGGGGGCGACGATCAAGAGCATCGCGGGGGCGGCGGGGTTGCAGTCTCCGGCCTTGATCTACTGGTACTTCCCGGACAAGGAGGCCCTCTTCAACGCCGTGCTGACGACACACGCGCCGTTGCGGGGCGCGATCGAGGACCCCGCGTCCATGATGGACCGTCCGCCGGAGGAGGTCTTGCCGGAGATAGCCCGGGCGTACTTCGCAACCGTCAACAACCCGGTCAGCCAGCGGATGATGAAGCTCCTGGTGGGAGAGGCCATGAGGCGACCGGGGCTGGCGGACATGCTCGGCAAGGCCACGGCGGTGAGGGTGCTCGGCTTTCTCAAGGAGTACCTGTCGCGCCAGGTGGAGCTCGGCCGGCTGCGGCCCCACGACACCCGCTCCGGCGCGCGGGCGTTCGTCGGCATGCTCATCCCGCAGGCCATGGGCACTATCCTCTTCCCGGCCCTACGCGAGGACGGCCTCACCGACGAGGCCCACGTGGAGACGGCCGTCGGCATCTTTCTCGAAGGGCTGAGGCCGAAGGTTTAGAGAAGGCCAGCAAAGGAGGTCCTGTCGTGGTGGAGACAACGGAAAAGAAGGAGAGGGCGAACTCAGGCGCCGCGGGGCCCCGCGAGGCGCCCGACGTGACGCGCACGACCTGCGTCGTCGTGGGAGGCGGTCCCGGCGGCGCGGTGCTGGCCTTGCTGCTGGCACGGAAGGGCGTGGACGTGACGCTGCTGGAGGCGCACCCGGACTTCGACCGGGAGTTCCGGGGGGACACGTTGCACCCTTCGGTCATGGAGATCATGGACCAGTTGGGGCTCGCAGAGAGGCTGCTGGAGCTTCGTCACAGCAAGATCTCCAGCTTGACCATCCAGACCGACGAGGGGCCGTTCTCGCCCATAGACCTCTCCCGCCTCAAGACGAAGTTCCCGTACATCACCGTCATGCCCCAGACGAGCTTCCTGGAGTTCATCACCGGCGAGGCGAAAAGATACCCAAACTTCCGGCTCGTCATGGGTGCGCGGGTGCGGGAGCTCGTTGAGGAAGACGGCGCGGTGCGGGGGGTGCGCTACGAGGGTGAAGTCGGGCTTCACGAGGTGCAGGCGGCGCTCACCGTCGGGGCGGACGGGCGCGGGAGCCGGGTGCGGCGGCTCGCCGGAATAGAGTCGAAGAAAACGTCGCCGCCGATGGACGTGTTGTGGTTCAAGCTGCCGAGGGAAACGGGAGACGCCGAGGGCATCGTCGGCCAGTTCGGGAGGGGGCACATCGCGGTCATGCTGGACCGGAAAGACCACTGGCAGGCAGGGTACGTGATCCCCAAGGGCACCTTCCCCGAGCTCCGGCACGAGGGTATCGGGGAGCTCAAGCGGCAGTTTGCGGAGCTCATCCCAAAGTTTGCGGACCGCCTGGAGCACCTGACGGACTGGCGCAAGGTCTCGCTGCTCTCGGTCGAGTCGAGCCGCTGCCCGACGTGGCACAGGCCGGGGCTCCTGCTCATCGGGGATGCGGCGCATGTGATGAGCCCGGTGGCCGGGGTTGGCATCAACTACGCCGTTCAGGACGCCGTATCGGCGGCGAACATCCTGGACGGGCCGCTGCGGGAGAGCCAAGGGCGGCTGGTCGTTGTGGACGAGAAGCACCTCGCGGCGGTGCAGCGGCGGCGGGAGTTGCCGACCAGGGTGATCCAGGCTTTCCAGGCCCAGATCCAGAAGAACGTCCTCGCGCCAGCCCTCGGGTCGAGCGGGCCGTTTTCTCCCCCGCTCCTGCTGAAGCTTCTGCCGCGCATACCCGTGCTGCGCGACCTTCCTGGCCGCCTCATCGGCTACGGGGTCTGGACGTCGCGCGTAAAGAGTTGACCCCGGGTCAGTCGTAATCGACGGCCAAGGAGAAGCGGGGGTCGCGGTGGAGGTCCCAGTACGCCTCGCGCAGCCGCAGGGTGACGGGGCCGGGTTTGCCGTTGCCAAGCGGGGAGCCGTCGACGGTCGTCAGGGGCATGATCTCGCCGGCCGTGCTGGAAACGAACGCCTCGTCGGCACACCGGAGCTCGCGGGCGGAAACTGGCCCCGCTTCTAGCGGGACTCCAAGCTCTCCCGCGAGTTCTATAACGGTCCGGCGGGTGACGCCTTCGAGGACGCCGCGGTCTGGCGTGCAGACGCGGCCGTCCTTCACGGCGAAGACGTTGAAGCCCGGGCCTTCGACCACGTTGCCCCGCCGGTCCACGAGGATCGCCGTCTCTCCCCCGCGGTCGTAGGCGTCGAGGAGGGCGGCCTGGAGGTCGAGCCAGTGGTAGTTCTTGACGGTCGGGTCGACCGCCTCCGGCGCTATGCGCTCGACGGGGCTAATGGTGGCGTGGAGGCCCCGCTCCTGCTTTTCGGGGGTGGAGATCCAGACGAATGGCACGACGAAGGCGTAGAAGCGATTCTCGCAATCTCGCGGGTCGCGCGAGCCGGGCTTCGGTATGCCACGGGTGCAGATGATCTCCGCGTAGGCGTGCCGCAGGCCGCTCAGGCGCACGCATTCGACGAGGATCTCGCGTATGCGGTCCCGCCCGTAAGGCAGGCTCAGGCGCAGCTTCGCCACTCCCCGACCGAAGCGGTCGAGGTGATCCTCCAGCCGGAAGAAGCTGCCGCGCCAGACGTGGGCCACGTCGTAGGTCGCGTCCGAACGCAAGAAGCCCCAGTCGAGTATCGGGATGCGCGCCTCCCCCACCGGCACGAACTCGTCGTCAACGAAGGCGGCCCCTCTCGCGTACGCTCCCCGGTCTTCGGTCTTTCCCGTGCCCCGTTTCGTCGCGTCGGCGCCCATCCCGGCTTGCCTCCTTCTCCGTCGGTCCCTGCGGTCATCTTCGGGCAGGCGGGGCTGGTTTTCCAGCGGGGCCGGGTTTTCGCTCGTGTGAACGCGTTTATTTGCGGTAGAGGGGGGTTAAAGGTACATTATGCGTACGAGAAGGCGGTGTTTTCCTGCCGCCAATTGGAGAGCATCGAGTCCGGCATCCTGACGGTAAGGGGAGCGGTACATGTACAAAGAGATCTACGTCCCGGTCGACAACTCGGATTACTCCAACCAGGCGTGCGTCATTGGCGTCGACGTTGCGCGGCAGTTCGGGGGCAGGGTCGCGGGTTGCCACGCCTACGCCGCCAAGATGCACGACGTCCGCTTCAGACAAATGGAGAGCGGCCTTCCGGAAGAGTTCCGAGACGAAGACGAGATGAAGCGCCAGCGCAAGATCCACGACCAGCTGATAACCAAGGGCCTGGAAATAATCACTGACTCCTACATCGACGTCCTCGAACCGCTCTGCGAGAAGTACGACGTGGAGCTCGTCCGCCGCTCGCTGGAGGGCAAGAACTTTAAGGTCATCGTCGAGGACGTCAACGACAACGACTTCGACCTCGTCGTCATAGGCGCCATGGGCATG
>JACDFX010000192.1 GCA_013815575.1 Rubrobacter sp. | reverse complement strand
GCGTAGGACTCGGCCAACCCCTGCACCTCTCGCCGTTCCTTCTCCGGGAAACCTTCGGCCAACCGGTGGATCTCCTCCACGCTCCCGGCCTCGCCCTGCGCGGTCTTCTGGGCTGTGTCGTACTGGTAGGAGACGAGATAGGCCGAGAAGCCGACGATCAAACCGTACATCACGTACAACGCCCCGAACATCACGGCCGTGTTGCTGTTTTGCGCCTCGCGCAAGTCGAAGGGGACCAACCGCCGCGCCACCGCGAACCCCGCTCCTCCCTGTGCCCTCCGACAAGGGAAAAGTACACGCCGAACGGCCGCCGGGCAAACGTGGGATCTTCGGCCATGTTCGTCTGTAACCACCCTTGCTTACTGATTAGTTGGCGGCTAAGAGCACCTTTATTGCAAGAACGTCCCATTTTGTTACAATGGCGATCACCGTCATCTGAACCACGGAAAAGAAGGAGCGGGAACGTTGCGAACGACGCTACAGCCCGGCCTGACGAATAGGCTGACGAAATATCTCAGAACCACGCAGCAGCTCATAGAAGAGGGTCGCGACGCGGTCTCCAGCAAGGAGTTGGGCGACTTCACCGGCATCAACCCCGTGCAGGTTCGGAGGGATCTGAACGCCATCGGCTTCTCCGGTACGCGAGGGGTTGGCTACCAGGCCTACGACCTGGTCGAGGCCGTGAGGGACATCCTTGGGCTCAGGCAGACCTACAACATCGCGCTCGTGGGCGCCGGCAACCTGGGTAGCGCCATCGCGGCGAGCACCATCCTGCCCAAGAGGGGCTTCGTCATCCACGACGTCTTCGACGACGACTCCGACAAGATCGGGCGCACCGTCGGCAACGTGGTCGTCAAGCACATAGAGGAACTCGCCAAGAGCGTGGCAGAGGCCGAGGAGATCATCGGCATCATCGCCACCCCGTCTTCCGCCGCCCAGCACGTCGCCAACCTGATGACCGACGCCAACATCCGCGTCATCCTCAACTACACCGACGTCCTCCTGCACGTCCCCTCCAACGTGGACGTCCACCGTATAGACCCGACCGCCCAACTCATGCACACCCTCTACTACCTGACCCAGGCGGAGGGCCAAGAGGCTAGCTAGATTTCAGGCCTCAGGCATCAAGAAGCGGTCCCCGGTACGAGATATCGGGGACCGCTTCTCCGTAACGACGCGTAACAACCGTGAACCCACGACGCCCTCTGCTCTACCTGACTGCTGGAACCCGAGGCCTTCGAAAAAGAAGAACCCGGAGCGCCTAGGGGTGATAGGTGGGGAAAGGGAAAGGAGGAGTGGCGCCCCGGGTTCTTAAATTGTGCCGGTTAAGTATCGCACCAACCGACTGACAGGATATTAACCGGCTCGCCACACTTTGTAAAGGCCTTGGAACAAAGAATTTAGAAACTTTCTGCAAATATCTGCCGAACGCACATAGTCGATTACCAGGTACTTCCTTTATCCGTTTCATTTTCCTGTAACCTTCGGCGGGTTGCGCGGCGTGATTTTCTGTACTGGCGGCGCAAAACCGTGGGGTCGATTCCGCGCCCGTTTATACAAGGGGCCAAAGGGCGGGAGTCAGCCGGAGATCCACGGCCTACGACTCTCCTTCGAGCAGCCTCTCGTAGTCGGCGGCGGAGAGGAGGTCGGCCTCGTCGGAGATCCGGAGCTTGAGGATCCAGCCTTCGCCGTAGGGGTCTTCGTTGATCTTCTCGGGGCTGTCTTCCAGCATTCCGTTGACCTCGACGACCTCGCCGCCGACGGGGGCATAAAGGTCGGAGACGGCCTTGACGCTCTCGACGGCGCCGAAGGAGTCGCCGGCCGCAAGGGTCGCGCCCTGCTCCGGCAGCTCGACAAAGACCACGTCGCCAAGCTCATCCTGGGCGTGCTCGGTGATGCCCACGGTCGCCACGCCGCTTTCGACGCGGACCCACTCGTGGCTTTTGGTGTACTGGAGATCCTGCGGTACGGCCATCTGGCTCCCCTCTCTACTTCTTCTGGCGTTTGTAGAACGGCAGCTGCGCGGTCCGCGCCTTCGCGGGCCGATCACGTATCACCACGTCGAAGGAATCTTCTACTTCCGGCAGGACGAGCGCAAGTCCTATGGCCTCGCCCAGCGTCGGGGATTGCGTCCCGCTCGTGACGGTCCCGACGGTCTCCCCGTCTACCGCCACCGGGTGCTCGTGGCGCGCGATACCGCGGCCCTCCACCTTGAAGCCGACGAGCTTCTTGCGAAGCCCCTCCTCCCTCTCCCGGCGCAGCGCCTCCTGGCCCAGGAACCTCTCTTCCTTGTCCAGGTGGACGGCGAAGGCGATGCCCGCCTCCAGCGGCGTCGTCTCCGGGTCGAGCTCGTTGCCGTAGAGACACATGCCGGCCTCCAGGCGTAAAGTGTCGCGCGCCCCCAGGCCGACCGGGGCTGCGCCCGCCTCCACGAGCAGGCGCCACAGGGGGGCCGCGCCATCGGGGCGGACGTAGAGTTCGAACCCGTCCTCGCCGGTGTATCCGGTGCGTGAGATCACGGCGTAGAGACCGTCGACCTCGCCGACCACGTACCGGTAGTACTTGAGGCCGGAGAGGTCCGTCCCGGTAAAGCCTTGCAGGATGCCCTCGGCCTTCGGCCCCTGCAACGCGAGCAACGCCCAGTCGTCGGACTCGTCCGCGATCTCGACGTCGAGGCCATCCGTGTGCTCCTGGAAGTGGGCGACGTCCTTCTCGCGGTTCGCCGCGTTGACCACGACGAGGAAGTCGTCCGGGTTCTTGTAGACGAGCACGTCGTCCACCGTACCGCCGCTCTCGTAGCAGACGGCCGCGTAACCGGCCTGGCCGGTCTCCAGGCGGCCCACGTCCCTGGTGACGAGCCTCTGGACGGCCTTCTCCGCATCCGGGCCGCGGAAGACGACCTCGCCCATGTGGGAGACGTCGAAGAGACCGGCGTGGTTGCGGACGGCCTCGTGCTCGGCCTTGACGCCCTCGTACTGCACGGGCATCTCCCAGCCGGCGAAGGGGACGAGACGGGCGCCCGCCTTCTCGTGCTCCTCGTAGAGGGGGGTGCGTCCTAGCGCCTCCTCGGCCACCCTTACCACCGGGCCTTGAGCTGGCGGGCGGCGCGGGCCTCGTCGAGGCGGCGGGTCGGGGCGTGGGTCGGGGCCTCTTCGAGATCTTCGGGCCGGCTCTCGGCGAGCTCCAGGAGGGCGCCGACAAAGTCGTCGAGGGTCTCCTTGGACTCCGTCTCCGTGGGCTCTATGAGCATGGCCTCTTTCACGACGAGGGGGAAGTAGATCGTGGGCGGGTGGTAGCCGTGGTCTATGAGCCCCTTGGCGATGTTCAGCGCCTTCATGCCCGGCGGCGGCTGAACGACGACCTCGTGCTTGCAGAGCTCGTCGTAGGGGATCTGGTAGGTCCCGCCCAGCCGCGCCCTGACGTAGTTGGCGTTCAGGACGGCCATGTCCGTGACGTCGCGGAGGTCCGGGCCGTGCATCTTGATGTAGTTCCAAGCCCGGAGCATCTGCCCGAAGTTGCCGTGGAACCCCGCCACCCGCCCGATGCTGCTGTCGGGCCGGACGAAAGTATAAAGTTCGCCCTCCTTCTCGACGGCCGGGTCGGGACGGAAGGGGGCGAGGGTTTCGGAGCAGGCGATGGCGCCGCAGCCGGGGCCGCCGCCGCCGTGGGGTGTGGAGAACGTCTTGTGGAGGTTGAAGTGCATCACGTCAACGCCGGCCTCGGCCGGGCGCATGCGACCGAGGTTCGCGTTCATGTTCGCGCCGTCCATGTACAGGAAGGCGCCGGCCTCGTGCAGTATCTCGGAGATCTCCTTGATGTTCCGCTCGAAGACGCCGCAGGTGTTGGGGTTCGTGATCATCAAGGCCGCGGTCGTCTCGTCCACCAGCTCCTTTAGCTCCTCGACGTCCACGCACCCGTGCTCGTCGAGCCCGATCTCCCTGGCTTTGAAGTCCGCCATGGTCGCCGTCGCCGGGTTGGTCCCGTGGGCCGTAGAAGGGACGAGGACGGTCGTCCTCCCGTCATCCCCATTGTCTTCGAAGAACTTCTTGACCATCAGGATGCTCGTCAGCTCGCCCTGCGCCCCGGCCAGTGGCTGGAGAGATACGGCCGGAAGCCCGGACACTTCCGAAAGGAAGCCCTGAAGCTCGTGCATGACCTGGAGGGCGCCCTGAGCCTGCGCTTCTGGCTGGAGCGGATGGAGGCCGGCGAAGCCTGGCGTGTTCGCGGCGACCTCGTTGGCGCGGGGGTTGTGCTTCATCGTGCAGGAGCCGAGGGGGTAGAAGTTGGTGTCTATGCCCCAGTTCTGGCGGGATAGGTTCGTGTAGTGGCGGACCACGGTCGGCTCGTCCACCTCAGCCAGGTGCGGCTTCTCCTTGCGGAGCGCCTCCTTCGGGACAACTTTTTCGAGGTTCGTCTCCCCCACGTCGTTCTTGGGGAGAGTGTAGCCCCGGCGGTCGGCGCGTCCCTTGGTCCGGATCAGGTTATCCAGCATCCGCCATCACCCCCACGAAAGCGTCGAGCTCCTCTTTGGTCCTCTTCTCCGTAACCGCTATCAACATTCCCCCGTCCTCCAGATCCAACCCGCCGACCATGCCCGCATCGAGCAGCGCTTGATTGGCCTTGTTTACGTCTGGCAACTCCACCACAAACTCCCAAAGGAAAGGAGCATCCGGATACCGGAGCCTGAAGCCCGAAGCCTGGAGTCCCTCGGCCAGGTAATGCGCCTTGGAGACGGACAGCTCCGCCACCTCGCGCAGGCCCTCCGGGCCCATGAGCGCCGTGTAGACCGTGGCGGCGAGCGCCGTGAGCGCCTGGTTGGTGCAGATGTTGGAGTTCGCCTTGGCGCGGCGGATGTCCTGCTCGCGCCCGCGCAGGGTCAGGACGTAGGCGAGCTTGCCGTCCTGGTCAACGGTCTCGCCGCAGATGCGTCCGGGGAGTTGGCGGACGGACTTCTGGCCCGTCGCCATGTAGCCGGCGTAGGGGCCACCGAAGAGGAGCGGCATCCCGAGCGGCTGGGC
>JACDFX010000191.1 GCA_013815575.1 Rubrobacter sp. | reverse complement strand
GTCCGTATCCATGACGATGAATGAGAAACGTCTCCGACCGCGAGGATGCCGTAGCACGGCTCGGGCGTGGCGATAGGATGACCACAACATTTGGTACAACCGAATAAAGATGCGTGCGGAGGGATATACCTAGCCCCACGAGGCAGTAGCCTTTGTCGCTACCTAGATCAGCACCAGCTCCACCTCCGAGGCCCCTCCGGTAAGCTGAGCGCTGAACCTAACCTCTGGCGGGTTTGTGGTAGAGAAACCCCGTAAAGGAGAGGTTCAGCAGAAAGACGGCGAGGAGGAGCGGGCCCGTGCCGCCCATCCTGACCGTCCGGACGAGCCCGGAGAAGGGGTCCAGACGGAGGAGCGGGGTGCGGGATCTGCGCCCTTCGGGCAGGGACTCCGGCAGGACGAAGAGACCGAAGGCCGCGTTCAGGAGCGCGAGGCCGGAGGCGGCGAGGGCCGGGGCGTGGAGAGAGTGGAGGCTAAGGAGGCCGCCGAACAGCGGCCCGGCCATCAGGCCGAGCCCGAAGGCAGCCCCGACGAGGCCGAGGCCCCTCGCCCGGTCTTCGGGCGGGGTGCTGTCCGCGATAAACGCCTGGGCGGTCGCCTGCGTCCCGCCCGCCGCCCCCGCGAGCGCCACGGCCACGACGACGAGCGAGAGGGTCCCGGCGAGCCCGAGCAGCGCGTAGGCGAGGGAAGCTCCGAGGAGGCAGACGACGAGCACGGGGCGTCGCCCTACGCGGTCCGAGAGGCCTGCCAGGAAGGGGCCGCCGAAGAACTGCATCGTGGCGTAGAGGGAGCCCAGGGCCCCGACGAGGACCGCCCCGTTGGCGAGCCCCCCGGCGTAGAAAGGCAGGAGCGGAACGACGAGGCCGTAGCCGAGCATATCCACGAAGACCGTGACGAACAGGAAGGTCGTCGCGGCCGGGCGGCACACTAGCGCGCCCCGAGGCTCTCGATGATGCGCCGCGCCTCCTCGACGGTTCTGCGGCTCACAGGCACTTTACCGGCGGCCTGCAGCGGGGGGCCGAACTCGACCCTGGTCGTGACGTCTCTGAGGGCCGGCACGAGCATCTGGAGGGTGGCGGAGAGCCAGGCCCGGTCGCGGGGGTCGCGGCGGAGGAGGGCCAGGGGGTTGCGGAGGGCGGCGGGTGAGATCACGCCGCTCACCACCGCCGGGACGACGGTCAGGCTCGGGACGAGCCGGGCGAAGAGGTCCACGCTGCCCGACCAGGCCCCGAGCGCCTCGGACGCCCCTGGCAGCACAGCCGGGTCCGGCTCTATCCTGCCGCCGGGGAAGGTGATAACCGCGCCGCCGTTCCGGAGGTGGCGGGCCGCAGCCCTGGCGGCCCCGGAGCGGCCGCTGGGGGACTCTATTGTGATCAAGGCCCGGGAGGTGTTCGGGAGCGCGGAGAGGAGGGGCCGCTCCGCGGCGATCACCCTCAAGTCGTCCCTGGGCATCGCGGCGAAGAGGGCGACGGCGTCGGCCAGGCCAGGATGATTGGAGACGACGAGTAGTGGTCCTTCACGCGGCACGCGTTCCGCCCCTTCAACCACGACGTCACGGGCCATCTGCTCCAGTGCCCAGGCACCGCCGGCGGGGAGGCCGGAATTCCCGACGATGACGTCGTAGGTCGAGATCTGGCCCGCCAGCCGCCGCGCCGGCACGGAGGAGAGGATCTCGAGTAGGGACCGGACGGCGCCGGGACCCAGATCCCCCAGCCCGAAAGCTGAGATCAGGTCCCCCGCGCAGAGCCTCGCCAGCGCCTCGATCCGCTCTTCGCGTACCGGTGCCCGCGCCACGACGGGAAACGTGTGCGTATTCTCCAGAGCGTCTCTCCCTGTTGCGTGGTCCACCAAATAACTCAAGTATGGACCTGGGCGGTCACGGACCCATCCCGCAAATGGGCTATGTTCGTGCTGTGCGGGCTCTTCTCAGGAGTAAATACGCAGCACTGGCACGGGTGGTTCTGGGTTCAGGACTTGCGGCGCAGGATCTCCACGGCGGAGCCGTCGAGCACGGTGTCACCGAGCCTGACGTTGGGCTTCTTTACCTTCACCCGCACGACGTCCACGAGGGGATACTCTTCGAGGGTCGCGTTGGCTATGCGCTCGGCGACGGTCTCCGTGAGGCCGGCGGGCTCCCCCTCCACGACCTGCTTCGCCAGGCGGTGGACCTCGCCGTAGTCCACCGTCTTTGCCAGATCGTCCGAGAGGCCGGCGGGCCTGAGGTCCAGGCGGAGCTCGATGTCCACGACGAAGGGTTGCCCGAGTTCGCGCTCGGCGGGCAGGATGCCGTGGTGTCCGTGGAAAATCATGCCTTCAAGGAGGATGCGGTCGTGGCTCTCTCCGTTCATCCGATGCAGTATACGTCTGCGTAAAGTCTTGTGCGCGGCATCCATAGCCCGTGCTAACCTTCGAGACAGGGAAGGAGGTAGAGAGTATCGAGCGTCCGGCCGTCACAGTAAGCTACGCCCAGACCCTCGACGGGCGCCTGGCGACCCTGGACGGGAGCTCGCAGTGGATCAGCGCCCCCGACTCGCTCTGCGTCTCCCACGAGATGCGCGCCTCGCACGACGCCGTCATGGTAGGCGCCGGCACTGTCGCCCGGGACGACCCACGCCTCACCGTCCGACTCGCTTCGGGCGAGAACCCCCTGCGGGTGGTCGTGGACAGCTCCCTGCGGACCCGGATGGACGCGGCCGTCCTGGCCGGTGGCGCCGCGAGGGGTACCGTCCTCGCCGTCAACGGCCGCGCCCCCCAAGAGCGCTGTCGGGAGGCCGAGTCGCTCGGTGCGACGGTCATGCGACTACCCTCCGGCCCGGATGGCGGGGTGGACCTCGGCGCCATCCTCGGGCGTCTGGGCGGCCTCGGGGTGCGCTCCGTGATGGTCGAGGGAGGGGCCGCCCTCATAACCGCCCTCTTGCGCGAGAGGTTCGTGGACCGTCTGGCCGTTTGCGTGGCGCCGAAGATTCTCGGTGCCGGGATAGAAGCGGTCGGCGACCTCGGTATCCGGGACCTCGCGAGGTCCCTCTGCCTGACGGACGTCACCTTCACGCCGCGCGGCGGGGACCTGCTCCTGGAAGGCCGCGTCGAGTACCCCGCGGAGCGCGATGAGGTCAGCCGCGCGGGATAGCCTGAAAGCGAGGGCCCTCTGGTTCTCCGCCCGGCGCGTCGCGGAGATCTTCCCAGAGACCGCGCCCGCCCCCGGTCCCGGCGAGGTGCGCGTCAGGGCGGTTCTCTCGGCCGTCAGCCACGGTACCGAGATGCTCGTCTACCGGGGCGAGGTTCCAGAGGAACTCCCGCTCGACCTCCCGACCTTCGCGGGGGACTTCTCGTTCCCGATCAAGCACGGCTACGCCTCCGCCGGCCGCGTCCTGGACACGGGGCCGGGCGTCGAAAACCTCTCGCCCGGAGACCCCGTCTTCGTCCACCACCCGCACCAGGACGTCTTTACCGTCCCCGCCGGGTTCCCGGTACGCCTGCCCGAGACCCTCGACCCCTTGCGGGCCGTCTTTTTCGCCAACATGGAGACGGCCCTCAACGTCGTCCACGACACCCCCGCGCGCCTCGGCGAGACGGTGGTGGTCTTCGGCGGGGGCGTGGTTGGGCTGCTTGTAACCCGGCTGTTAGGGATGGCCGGGATCTCTCCGATCCTCGTGGTAGAGCCCAGGCCCGAACGCCGGCTGCTCGCCCTGAAGATGGGCGCGGACGCGGCCTGGGGGCCGGAGGACGACCTGAAGGAGCGCGTGTACGGGGCGACGGGCGGACGCGGGGCGGACGCCGCGGTGGAGGCGAGCGGGTCGGGCGCGGCGCTGGGGGCGGCGGTGGAGTGCGTGGCGTTCGAGGGGACGGTGGTGGCCGCGTCCTGGTACGGGACTAGGCCGGTCGGCCTACCCCTCGGCGAACACTTCCACCGGGGAAGGGTGAAGATAAAGTCGTCGCAGGTAGGGATGGTAGCGCCGGAGCTCTCGGTGCGGTGGGACAGGGGGCGGAGGTCGGGGGCCGTGATCTCGTTTCTACAAGACCCGCGGATCCCGCTCGATTCCCTCGTCTCCCACAGGGTGCCGTTCGGGGAGGCGCCCGGGATCTACCGAATGCTCGATGGGGGCAATGGCGGGGCCGTGCAGGTCGTCTTCGATTACGGGGAGGTTTGATGTACGAGGTATACGTCGCGGCGGCGTTCGAGGCGGCCCACCGCCTCAAGGGGAATTTCGGGCCGGCGGCCCGCACCCACGGCCACACGTACAGGCTGGAGGCCCTCGTGCGCGGCGAGAGGCTCGCGGAGGACGGCACGCTGCTGGACATAGGCGGGCTCCGCGAGACGGTGAGCGGTATCGCAGCCACGCTAGACTACCGGGATCTCGACGAGGTCCCGGGGCTGGCCGGCAAGAACACCACCGCCGAGGTCGTGGCAGGGTTCTGTTGGGATGGGATCTCACCTTCCCTGCGGGGACGCGGCCTCGCCTCGCTCACGGTGCGGGTCTGGGAGTCGTCGCAGGTCTACGCCGCCCGCGAGGGAGCCCTCGGCTGACCTTGCGCGTCGCCTTCGTCACGGTGGGAGACACGGACCGCCTTACCGGCGGCTACCTGTACAACAGGCGTCTGCTGGAGGGTTTGGAAGAGAGGGGCGTGAAAGTGGAGACCTCCGTTCCCTGTGGTGCGGAACCGGGGGATCAGGCCTCGGCGGCGCCGGCCTTTGGCGATGAGTTCGACCCGGCCCGCTCCGACGTCGTTGTGGTGGACGCGCTCGCCCGCATCGTCGTCGCCCCCCACCTGGACCGCTGGAGGTCCGGCCGCCCCGTCGTGGCGCTGGTCCACGAGCTCCCCGGCGTCGCCGACCCCTTGGCCGCAGACCGGGAGCGCCAGTTCGAAATGCCCCTTCTACGGTCGGATCGGCTCGTCACCGTGAGCCAGCACGGAATGGAGGTCTTGCTGAATAGAGGAGCTCCTGCCGCCCGTGTTCGCGTCGTTCGGCCCGGTCTCGACGGGTTGGGGTGCGATCCGGCACGGGGGCCTCGTGAAGGGGAAGCCC
>JACDFX010000012.1 GCA_013815575.1 Rubrobacter sp. | reverse complement strand
CTCCTGGAGGTCGGCTGCTACGCTCCCAAACCTACCGCCCTGCCGACGCTCAGGCCTGGCGAGGTCGGGTACATCGTTGCCGGCCTCAAGGACATCGAGGCCCTGCGCGTCGGCGACACGGTCACGAAGACCAAGGACCCCGCCACCGAAGCGCTCCCCGGCTACGCCGAGGTCCTGCCGACCGTCTTCTGCGGCCTTTATCCCACGGAAGGCGACGAGTTCGAGCGCCTCAGGGACGCGCTCTCCAAGCTGCAGCTAAACGACGCCTCTCTCTTCTACGAGCCAGAGAACTCCCGTATGGGCTTCGGCTTCCGCTGCGGGTTCCTGGGGCTCTTGCACATGGAGATCGTGCAGGAGCGGCTGGAGCGGGAGTTCGACCTCGACCTCATAGCCTCCTCCCCGAGCGTGAAGTACGAGGTCGAAACCAACGGGGAGACCGTTGCGATCACCAACCCGAGCGACTTGCCGGAGGCCTTCGATGAGATCCGGGAGCCCATGGTCCGGGCCACCATCATCTGCCCGAAGGAGCACGTCGGCGCCGTAATGGGCCTCTGCCACGAGAAGCGGGGAATCTCCGTGGGCATGGAGTACATCTCGGCCAAGAGGGTCCAGCTCACCTACGATTTGCCGCTCGGCGAGGTCATCACGGACTTTTTCGACGCGCTCAAGAGCCGCACCAAGGGCTACGCCTCCTACGACTACGACCGGCTGGGCTACGAGCCCGCGGACCTGGTCAAAGTTGAGGTGCTGGTCTCGGGGGACCCGGTTGAGGCGCTCTCGATCATCGTGCATCGCGACAAGGCTTACTATCGCGGGCGGGCGCTCGCCGAGAAGCTCAAGGAGCTCATCCCGCGCCAGAACTTCGAGGTGCCGGTCCAGGCTGCGATTGGACGCAGGATCATAGCCCGCGAGACGGTTCGAGCCTACCGAAAGGACGTCACGGCCAAGTGCTACGGCGGCGACATATCGCGTAAGAAGAAGCTTCTGGAGCAGCAGAAGAAGGGCAAGCGCCGTATGAAGCAGGTCGGCAGCGTGGAGATCCCGCAAGAGGCCTTCCTCGCCGCCCTGCGTATATAAGCCGGGTTGTCGGCGGTTTTACCGGGGGTATCCGGGGGTATGGTGGTTCTTTGCATCGGGCCTACGTGGCCCGCAGCGCGCACCGCTTGGCCCCCAACACGCGTGCGGACGATTATGGAGGTGGCAGAGGGTTGGGCACGGAGTTGACGCGGAGGGATTTTGTAAAGGTTGCGGGCGCCGGTGGCGCGTGGTTCGCGCTCTTCGGCCTGGCGGGCTGCGAGTCAGACGCCAGCGTCCGGGCAGCCGCCTCTCCCGCGCGGGTCGGGCAGACGTGGGCCTTCCGCTCGCGCCCGGACCTCACCCCGCCTCCGGTCGAGGTGACCACGCCAGCGCGCGGCACGGCGCCGGGCTACGTCCTCGCCGCCGCGAAGAACGGCGTCGGGGAGGATTACCCGGCCCAGGACGGGCCGATGATCCTGGACAACGAAGGGCAGCCTGTGTGGCTGCGTCCCGTGCGGGACGAGAACCAGGACGCGATGGACTTCAGGGCGCAGCGCTACCGGGGGGAGCCGGTGCTCACCTGGTGGGAGGGGGTACACGGCGGCTTCGGCCGGGGCGAGTACGTCGTCGTCGACGGCTCCTACCGCGAGGTGGCCCGGTTCCGGGCGGGCAACGGCTACGAAGGGGACCACCACGAGTTCCTCATCACCGAACGCGACACCGCCCTGATCGGGATCTACGGCCGGGCAATCAGGGATCTCTCGTCTCTGGGAGGGCGTACGGACGGCGCGGTGCTCGAGGGGATTGTCCAGGAGATAGACATAGGGACAGGCGAGGTCCTCTTCCAGTGGCGCAGCCTTGACCACGTAGGCTTCGACGAGTCCCTCTACGAGCTGTCGCCTGATGACGAGGACGCCTTCGACTACTTCCACATCAACTCCATAGACGTGGACGGCGACGAGAACCTCCTCGTCTCCGCCCGCAGGACCTCAGCCGTCTACAAGATCAACCGCGAGACAGGCGAGGTCATCTGGCGGCTTGGGGGCGAGAGGAACGACTTCGATATGGGAGAAGGCGCCCAGTTCGCCTACCAGCACGACGCCCGCAGCCATCCCGACGGCACCATCACCCTCTTTGACAACCGGGGCGAGAGGATGGACGAGCCCTCCCGCGGTATCGCTTTGGAGGTGGACGAGGACGCCATGACCGCGAACCTCCAGCGCGAGTACACCCACCCGACCGAGTCGTTCGCCATTTTCCAGGGCAACGTGCAGGCGCTGCAGAACGGCAACGCGTTCGTCGGATGGGGCAGCGCGCCCTACCTCTCCGAGTACTCACGCGACGGCGAGCTGCTCTTCGACGCCCGCTTCCCGCGCGAGGTCGAATCCTACAGGGCCTACCGCTCCCCGTGGAAGGGTCTCCCGAAAGACCGACCCGCCATCGCCGCTGAATCCGGATCCGCAGACCGGGTGACGCTCTACGTCAGCTGGAACGGGGCGACGGAGGTGGCCTCGTGGGAGGCGCTCGCCGGCCCGGGACCCGACGGGCTGGAGTCCGTCGGATCAGCCCCCCGAAAAGGCTTCGAGACCACCATCGCCTTGCGCACCGAAGAGCCGTACGTCGCCGCACGGGCCAAGGACCGCTCTGGAAGGGTGCTCGGCACCTCAGAAGCGGTCAGACCGCGAGGCTGAAAGCGGCCTGCGAAGGCGGACCGACGCAAAGGAGTGCGCTGAACACGCCCTTCTGCCCGCGCCCACCGCAGTCCCGGCCTTCTCCCTCCACAATCCTCGCCGTAGCGCCGTCCGATGCGGAGGCCGGACGACGTTGGGGTTCGCGTATCCCCGCCTCCTTGAGTAAGGGAGACTTCCAGGGTGGGACCGACGCCCGCCCGTGTTAGAATTTCCCCCGTTATGGGGCATCCTGAAATCTCCGACCGGCAGAGGGAAATACTCCTCAAAACTATGGAGCTCTACATCTCCACGGGTCTGCCCGTGGGCAGCCATTCGCTGGCCGACGAGGTCGACGCCTCGAGTTCGACCATAAGGTCCGAGCTCTCGTGCCTCGAATCCGAGGGGCTCTTGACCCATCCCCACACCTCCGCCGGGCGCGTTCCGACCGACGCCGGCTATCGCTATTACGTGGATGCCCTGATGTCCGCGGACCCGGGCGAGGCCGTCTCGTTCGTAACACGTCAGGGCTTCGGGAACCTGGACGAGCTGCTCAACGGCGTCTCCGAGGACATGAGCGAGGTGACGCGCCTGCTGGCCGTCGTCGCGGGGCCCAGCGCCCTAGGCGACTCGCTCTCGCGGGCCGACTACGTGGCGCTTCCCGGGGGTGCCCTGCTCCTCGTCGTCTCGATGGGCAGCGGGGCGTCTTCAAGCACGACCGTCGTGCTGCCGAGGCCGGTCGAAGAGGGGGAGCTGCGCGAGATGTTCTCGGCGCTGAACTCCTGGATCGGGGGCCGCCCCGTCGGCGGCGACCTCGAGCTTGCAAAGGCGGCCCGCAAGGCCCTCTCGAACCATAACCCACTCGTTGTCGAGGCGGTGCTGCAGGCCGTAGAGGGGCTGGGACGCGTCACGGAGCGCGGCGTCTTTGTGCGGGGCGCCTCCACGCTCCTCGCCAGGCTGGACGAGATGGACCCGGCCAGCCTCGCCGCGGTCGTCGAGATCTTCGAGCGCCGGCGCTGGCTCCTCGGCCTGATGGGCGACGCCCTGCGCCGCTCTGTGTCGAGCAGCGGCGTGGTCGTCTCCATCGGGGCCGAGAACGCAGTCTACAACCTCGTAGGTACCAGCCTCGTCGCGGCGGCCTACGGGCAGCACGAGAAGCCTTACGGGGTGGTCAGCCTGATCGGGCCCAAGCGCATGGACTACGACGCCGCTATCGCCACGGTCCGCTCCGCCGCAGAGACCCTCACCCTCCGCCTGAGCGACGGTTTCTAGAGTTGCCGACCAAGCGCGACTACTACGAGGTTCTGGGCGTGTCCAGGGAGGCGTCGGAGGCCGAGGTTAAGAAGGCCTACCGACGCCTCGCCCGCTCCCACCACCCCGACGCCAACCCGGAAGACACGGGCGCCGAGGAACGCTTCAAGGAGCTCACCGAGGCCTACGAGGTCCTCTCCAACGCGGAGGCCCGCCGGGCCTACGACACCTACGGCCACCAGGTGCCCCGCGGCGGCGGGAACGGCTACCCGGGCGGATACACGGGCGGGGACCAGTTCGGCGGCGGGTTCCAGGACATCTTCGAGGCCTTCTTCGGTGATAGCTTTGGCGGCGGCTCGTTCTTTGGCGGGCAGGCCGCCAGGGCCCCGAGCCGCGGCGCCGATGCTGAGGTGGAGGTCGAGGTCTCGCTTCGGGAGGCAGCCTACGGGGCTGACCGTGAAGTCAATGTCCAGATCGTCAAGAACTGCGAGGTCTGCGAGGGTGTCGGCGGGACGGAGTCGCACACGTGCGGGACGTGCGGTGGGGCTGGGGCCGTGAGGACGGTTCGGCAGAGTCTCCTCGGCCAGATGGTCACCACGCAGGCGTGCTCGGCGTGCGGTGGCCGGGGTAGGATCATCGACGTCACCTGCGATAACTGCCGGGGTGGCGGGAGGATCTCCGACCTTCAGACGCGGCGGCTGCGCATCCCCCAGGGTATAGAGAGTGGGATGCGCCTGCGCGTCTCCGGCGGGGGGCACGCGGGCGAGCCCGGCGCCGCGCCGGGGGACCTGTACATCAGGATCAACGTTACAGAAGACCCCGAGCTCGTACGGGACGGGGAGGATCTGATCCACCGCCTCCAGGTCAGCTTTGTCGGGGCCGCGCTCGGCACGGAGGTCGAGGTTCCGACCCTCGACGGTCCGAGCCCGGTGAGGGTCGAAGCGGGTACGCAGCCAGGGGCCACCCTGAAGCTCAGGGGCGAGGGGATGCCGCGCATACGGGGCAGGGGTCGGGGCGACCTCAAGGTGCTCGTGGACGTGATGGTCCCGACGCGGCTCACCGTGGAGCAGCGGGAGCTTCTGGAGAAGTTCGAGGAGACGAGCGGCGAGGAGACCTACAACGGTGGCGGCGGCTCCTTCTTTGACCGTCTCAGAGGCGTCTTCAGGTAGGGGAGGCCACCACGCCGACACCCATCACGCGCATCTTTCTCCCTCTCGCGCCAGAGGTCGGCAACGCGCTGCAAATACCCGAGGGGGAGGCACGTCACGTCTCCAAAGTGCTGCGGGGACGCGAGGGCGACCTCGTCGAAGTCGCGGGGTCCGGACGCCTGTTTCTCGCGGAGCTCGGGGGAGGACGAGCGGCGACCGTCGTCGAGGAGCTGGAGGTGGCGAACGGGGGCGTCGAGGCGTATCTGTACCAGGCCGTGCCAAAGGGCGGGAGGATGGACCTGGTGGTTGAGAAGGCGACCGAGGTCGGGGTGACCGGCATCGTGCCGCTGCTTACGGAACGTGGAATCGTGAGCCCGCGCGAGGGCAAGGTGGGGCGGTGGCGGCGGGTCGCGGAGGCCGCCGCGAGGCAGTCGCTGGGCTTGAGCGTGCCGGAGGTGGCTGAGCCCGTGGCCTTCGAGGCGGCGGTTCGGGAGGCTGGCGAGGGCGGCGTGTTGCTGCACAACGCCCCCGATCTGAGGGACGTTGAGGACGTGGTAGAGCCTGGAGTTCGGCTCTTTGTCGGGCCGGAGGGCGGTTGGGGAGAGGCTGAGTTGGAGCTTGCGGAGCGGGCCGGGCTCGCCGTTGCCGGGCTCGGGCCCCGGAGATTGCGCAGCGAGACCGCCGGCATCGTCGCGGTGTGCAGGGCGCGGGCTGTGTTGGAGAGACGAGCCAGGGTGAGAGGAGGGGTGTGATCTTGGTCGAACCGGACTGCATCTTCTGCAAGATAGCCGGTGGGCAGTTGGACGCCGAGATGGTCCACGAGGAGGAAGAGGTCGTGGCCTTCAAGGACATAAACGGCCAGGCGCCGGCCCACGTTCTCGTCATCCCCAGGCGGCACGTGCCCAACCTGGAGGCGATGGCGGATTTGCCGGACGCGGTGGCGAAGCGGCTCTTCGAGGTGTCGAGCGAGGTCGCCAAAAAGCTCGGGATAGACGAGGGCGGCTACGCCGTCAGGATCAACAACGGCCCCGACGCCGGGCAGGAGGTTTTTCACCTCCACCTGCACGTCCTCGGCGGCAGAAAGCTGGGGATGCCGTGAGCGCCGCAGAGAGGATTCAAAAAGACACCACAACCGCCATGAAAGTGCGGGACAAACCCCGCCTCGGCGCCCTGCGGATGCTCGGAGCCGCGCTAAAAAACGGCCAGATCGAAGCCGGACGTCCACTGGAAGAGCAAGAAGAACAAACCATCTTGAGACGCCAACTAAAACAGAGGGAAGAATCCGCCGAGGCCTTCCGCAAGGCCGGCCGCGAAGAACAGGCCGCCTCGGAAGCCGCCGAGGCCGAGGTCGTCCGCGCCTACCTCCCCCAATCCCTCACCCAGGAAGAGCTGGAAAACGTGGTGGACAGGGCGATCCAGGAGACTGGCGCTTCGGGAATGCGGGACATGGGCGGGGTTATGGGCCGGGCCACGCAGCTCTCGGAGGGCCGCGCTGAAGGCCGCGAGCTCTCCGCGTTGGTAAAGCAGAGGTTGCAGTGAAGGTTTTGGTTACGGGGTTCGAGGCATCAGGGTGGCAGGACGGGGCCCGTGCACGGCCACGGGGCTTCGGGGCCATTCCGAATACGCCCCGGGGTCTCGATTACTGTCGGCTCGAAGCCTAGTGCCTCGAACCTAGAGCCTTCACGAAAGGAGTTACGACGGACACAAGCACAAGCAGCCAGGTAGAGGCCAAGCTCGTCATACCGCCGGGTAGGATGCTCGACGTTTTCGGTGAGCGGGACTCCGTTTTGAGGCGGGTTGAGGAGCTCGTGCAGTGCGAGGTCGTCGTACGGGGGAATGAGATCCTGCTCCGCGGGGGAGAGGCGGCCGTCGAGAGGGCCGAGGCCGTCTTCGACGGGCTTGTAGGCCTCGCGGAAGAGGGGCACAACCTGACGGCTGAGACCGCCGAGAGGCTGTACAAGATGGCTGACGGCGGGGGCGGGCGTGAGGTGCTCGGGGATGTGATCCTGACTCACCGCGGCCGTCGGGTGGCGCCGAAGACCCGCAACCAGAAGGCCTACACCGACGCGATCCGCAAGCACCAGGTCGTTTTCGGGATCGGGCCGGCGGGGACGGGAAAGACCTATCTCGCGGTGGCCCTTGCGGTCGAGGCGCTGAATCGGGGAGAGGTGTCCAGGATCATCCTGACCAGGCCCGCAGTCGAGGCGGGGGAGTCACTCGGGTTCTTGCCCGGGGACATGATGGCGAAGGTTGACCCGTACTTCCGGCCGCTCTACGACGCGCTCTACGAGATGGTCGACCCCGCGCAGTTCCAGGGTCACCTGGAGCGGGGTATAATCGAGATCGCGCCGCTGGCTTTTATGAGAGGGCGGACCTTGAACGACGCGTTTATCATCCTGGACGAGGCCCAGAACACCACGACCCAGCAGATGAAGATGTTCCTGACGCGCCTCGGGTTCGGGTCGAAGATGGTAATCACCGGCGACCGCACGCAGGTCGACCTCCCGAAGGGCCGTGTCAGCGGCCTGGACGATGCCAAAAGGACGCTCGTGGGCGTCGAGGGCGTCTCCTTCGTGGGTCTCCAGCGTGACGATATAGTGCGTAGCGACCTCGTGATGCGTATAGTGGACGCCTACGAGGGGGCTGAAGAAGACGACGGGGCGTAGAGGCCCGGCGCGGGAGCGAGCATGAGGCTCAAAAAGAGCATACCCAGCCCGGCCTTGGGGTCCCGCGTGGACGACCTGCACCGCCCGCCGACGCGCTTCGAGCGTCTGCGGGAGTGGATGGAGGGCCTCCCCACCATGCGGGTCTACGCCGGGCTCACGCTGGTCACCTGGATCGCCCTGACCGCCCTGATCGGGCTCGGGTCCAGCGAGCCCATAGAGCGAAACGTCCCTGAAGGCATCATAGAGAGCGGCAACTTCGAGCAGATAGAGAGCCTGCTGCAAGATCCCAACCCCTGGACCGTGCTTCTCGGGGTGGCGATGGTCGTGGCGATAGAGCTCGGGATCGCCTGGTACTTCCTGGAGCGTTTCGGGCGCCGCATCCTCAAGACGAACACCGCGGTCCGGATAGCCCTGGCCGCCTCGCTGACGGTGCTCTTCACGGCGTTGGCCCGGCTCTTTATCGAGCTTGACTTCAACGCCTACCTCACCCCGCTCGCGGGCCTCTCGGTGATAGGGACCATGCTCCTCGGCCCGCGCCTGATGTTCCTGATGGTAGTCATAACGGCCGTCAACGTCGGGGTGATGAAGGGCAACGACTTCCTACTGACCGCTTCCCTCCTGCTCTCCTCCGGGTTCGCCATCTACACGGTGGTGCGTGTGGACTCGCGTCAACGGCTGCTAAAGGCCGGGCTCGTCATCGCGGTGGTCACGGCGGTCGTGACCTTCGCCGTCGGCCTGATCGGGGGTGGCACCTTCCCGGATGCGGCCTGGCAAGGCGTGCTCGGCCTCGGGAGCGGGCTCCTCTCCCTCATGCTGGCGATGGTGCTGCTGCCGCTGCTGGAGGACGCGTTCAACATCCTGACGCCCATGAAGCTGCTCGAGTTCTCCAACACTAGCAACACCCTGATCCACAAGCTGCTGCAGAAGGCGCCCGGGACGTTTACCCACTCCATGCAGGTCGGGACGCTCGCGGAGAACGCGGCCGAGAGGATCGGGGCGAACGCGCTCCTCGCCCGCGTCGGCGCCTACTACCACGACATCGGCAAAATGGAGCATCCGGCGTACTTTATCGAGAACCAGATCGGCCAGATCAACCCCCACGACGCCCTCTCGCCAACGCTTTCTGCAAAGGTGATCCGACGCCACGTCAAGGACGGGTTGGAGATGGGCCGTGCCTGGGGCCTGCCGCAGGAGCTCCTGGACATCATCGCCCAGCACCACGGCTCGACCCGCATCGAGTACTTCTACCGCAAGGCCATAGAGGTGGACGGCGACAAGGTGAACGAGGCGGACTTCCGCTACTCGGGCGGCCTGCCCAAGAGCAAGGAGGCCGGCATCGTGATGCTCGCCGACTCTGTGGAGGCTACGGTGAAGTCCCTCGTCAAGCCTACCCCCAAACGCATAGAGGACGTCGTCACGGACACGATCAACCGCAAGCTCGACGATGGACAGTTCGACGAGTGCGACCTGACGATGCGCGAGATCCACGAGGTCGGCGAGGCGATCCTGGAAGCCCTGGTCGGCTTTCTCGGCCCGCGCATCGAGTACCCGACCGACAACGGGGAGGCGCGCAACGGCAAGACCCCCAACGGCAAAACCCCCAATGGCAAGGCCCCCAAGGGCAAGGGCGTGGAGAAGCCCGAGGGGTCGAACAGGGCCAGGGGGGAGACCATCTGAGCGGCGCGCGGCCCACGCCCTTCGCCGTCGAGTTGCTCGACGAGGTCGGGTACGGACAACTCTCCGCGGAGCGCGCGACAGAACTTTTCGCGGCGGCTTTCAGAAACAGGGGGCTGGACCTGGAACGCGTGGGTGAGGCCTCCGTGGTCTTGGTCACACCGGAGACGATCCGGGACCTGAACGCAAGGTTCAGGGGCAAGGACCGGGAGACGGACGTGCTCTCCTTCGAGGTGGATGGTCCTTACGGGGAGATGGTGGGGGAGGTCGTGATCTGCCCGGCCTGCGCGGATATGGGCGTCGAGGAGCTCGTGGCGCACGGCGCCCTGCACCTCGCGGGGATGGACCACGGCGAGGACTTCGATGAGAGTGAGATGGCACGGGCGCAGCGGGCCGTGATGGAAGTGACGCGTGGTTAATAAGGCCCGGAAACCATCGAAGGGCCAGCAAGGGGTCTCGCGCAGCTTCGAGCACGCCTACCGCGGGGTCGTCTCGGCGGTGCGGACCCAGCGCAACATGCGCTTCCACGTCCTGGCGGCGGTCGGGGTGCTGGTCCTCAGTTTGCTCGTGGGCGTTAGCGAGCTGGAGCTCGCCGTGCTCGTCCTGACCATCCTCATGGTCTTCGTGACGGAGATGCTCAACACGGCGATGGAGTTCGTCGTAGACCTCGTCACGACGGAGTATCATCCGCTCGCCAAGCTTGCGAAGGACGTCTCCGCCGGGGCGGTGCTGGTCTCAAGCGTCGGGGCGGTGCTGGTCGGCTACCTGGTCCTGGCCGACGACCTCGGCCCGCTCTCCATGGAGACGCTGAACAGCATCCGCCGCTGGCCGGGACACCTGACCCTCGTCGCCCTCGGCGTCGTCGTTCTGGTGGTGGTACTCGGTAAGGCCCTCACGCGCTCGCCCAACTCGTTCTACGGGGGGATGCCATCGGGGCACGCGGCGGTCGCGTTCGCCGGGTGGGTCGCGGCGAGCTTTATAGCCGCCGAGGGGCGGTACGCGGGTCTTGTGTCCCTGATCTCGCTGCTCATGGCCCTCCTGGTCTGCCAGAGCCGCATCGAGGGCGGTATCCACAGCCCCTTCCAGGTGGTGGTCGGGGCGGCCGTCGGCGCCCTTCTCACCGTGTCCATCTTCCAATTCTTATGACGGAGAGGAGCCAGAGCGTGGATTCTTTAATGCGCGCGGCCCGCGAGGTCGCCGAACGGGCCTACGCGCCCTACAGCAACTTTCTCGTCGGGGCCGCCATCCTCACGGAGGGCGGCTCCGTGTACGCCGGGTGCAACGTGGAGAACGCCTCCTACGGGCTCTCCATCTGCGCCGAGCGCAACGCCGCGACCACCATGATCTCCACCGGCGGTGACGACAGGCGCATAAAGAGCGTGGCCGTCTTCAGCCCGAACGCCGCCCCGTGCTTCCCCTGCGGCGCGTGCCGCCAGTTCCTGCGCGAGTTCGGCTGCGAAGAGGTCGTGGTGGAGGAAGCCTCCGGCCTGCGGCGCTACCCGTTTGAGGAGATGCTGCCAAATTCCTTCGGGCCGGAGCATCTGTGAAAGACTTTGCGGGCGAAGGCGCCTCCCATAACGGGCTCAGGAGCGGCTTTATCGCGGTCGTCGGCAGGCCGAACGTGGGGAAGAGCACGCTCGTGAACCGGCTTGTTGGAGAGAAGGTTTCGATCACCTCCCCCCGCCCGCAGACGACCCGAAGTCCCATCCGGGGTGTGCGCAACGGCAAGAACTACCAGGCGGTCTTCGTGGACACCCCAGGCTCCCAGAAGCCCCGCGACACCCTTCGGGCGAGGATGCAGGAGCAGGTCGTGGACAGCCTCTCGGGCTCGGATATCGTCCTCTTTCTTCTGGACGCGAAGCAGGCGGCGGAGGGGATCGGAACCGGCGACCGCTACGTCGCACGCCTGGTCGCCGACAGCGGCACGCCGGCCATGGTCTGCCTCAACAAGATGGACCTCCTCGGCAAACCGAACCAGGTCTTGCCGGTAATCCAGGCCGTCTCCGAGCTCGGCGACTGGCGCGAGATCTTCCAGATCAGCGCCTCGGACGGCACGAACGTGGATTCCCTGATGGAGGCCGTCGTCAGGCTCCTTCCACCAGGGCCGCAATACTTCCCCGAGGGCACGGTAACGGACTACCCGGAGTCCCTGATCCTGGCTGAGTACATCAGGGAGAAGGCGCTGAACGCGCTGCGCGAGGAGATCCCGCACGCGGTCATGGTCGAGGTGGACGAGGTCGAGCGCAAGGAGAACGTAACCGTCGTGTACGCCATCATTCACGTCGAGCGCTCCACCCAGCGCATGATCGTGCTCGGCAAGGGCGGCAAGACGATAAAGAAGATCGGCACCGAGGCCCGCCGCGACGTCGAGCGCCTCCTCGGCTCTAAGATCTATCTGGACCTCAAGGTCAAGGTGAGTCCCGGATGGCGTAGCGACAAGAAGTTCCTGGAGCGGTTGGGTTTATAATCAGCCCCGGTCCTGGTGTCTAGCGAGGAGAAGCGGAGTTGGCGATGCGGGTGCGGGAGTTCGCGAAGACGGTTGACCACACCCTCTTGAAGCCGGACGCAACAGAGGACCAGATAGTCACCCTCTGCAGGGAGGCCGCGAACTACCACTTCGCCGCGGTGTGCATCCCGCCGTGCTACGTCCGAACCGCCGTGAGGGAGCTTCGGGGGACGGACGTAAAGGTCGCCACGGTGGTCTCCTTCCCGTTCGGGAACGACGCGACGGCGGTCAAGATCTCGGCGGTCAGGGAGGCCATCACCCGTGGGGCCTCGGAGATCGACGTGGTCATGAACGTCTCCAAGTTCCTCTCCGGCGAGTTCGACTACGTCGCCGACGAGCTCGCGAGCCTCACCCAGGAGGTGAGCGTCGTCGCGATGAACAACGGCCTAAACGACGTGGTGATGAAGGTCATCATCGAGACGGCCTACCTGACGAACAAGATGAAGCGGCTCGCCACCCAGATCGTGGCCTCCAGCGGCGCGGACTTCGTGAAGACTTCGACGGGCTTCGGCCCCGGCGGCGCCACCCCGGAAGACGTCGCCCTCCTGCGCGAGGAGGCGCCGGAGGGCCTCGCGGTAAAGGCGTCCGGCGGCATCCGAACGCTCGAGGACGCCCTCGACTTTCTGAACGCCGGGGCCTCGCGCCTGGGCATGAGCGCCAGCGTGGCCGTGATGGAGGAGGCCGAAGATGGCGGTCTACAAGAGTAAGGGGATAGTGCTCCGCTCCATCCGCTACGGGGAGGCGGATCGCATCCTCGACCTCTACACCCGGGACGCGGGCCTCGTCTCGGCCATCGTCAAGGGCATCAGGCGCACGAAATCCCGCTTCGGCGCCCGGCTGGAACCGCTC
>JACDFX010000190.1 GCA_013815575.1 Rubrobacter sp. | reverse complement strand
TGTTGTCCGTGACGAAGAATGTCCCGTAGCCGTTGGCCCGCATCACCTCGGCGAGGGTCGTCTGATCGCGTGGGATCGGCTGCCAGCCCTGCAGGATGATGTCCTCGCCCTGCGGCGGGTCCCAGTTCGTAAACGGCCACGTCCGGGTACCGCTGTGGATGGCCCTGCGGGCGTTGATCGTGGGCATCGACTCGGGGTGGGCCCGCGTGAAGATGAGGCTGTCCCGCGCCAGGGCATCGAGGTTGGGCGTCTGCACGGCCCGGTCGCCGCCGTACACCCCGATGTGGTCTTTTCTCAGGGAGTCGATGATGACAAGCACCACGTTGGTCCCGTCCCGGTTGCGCGGCGTGGTGCCCGGTAGGCCGGGGATGCGCTCGGTAAGGTCGCAGCCAGCGGCGCCGAGCAGGGCTGCGCCGGCCATCCCGGTCCCGGCCAGCTTCAAGAAGTCTCTGCGGCTAAGGGTATGTGCGACGCGCTTCTTCACGGTTCAAGAGAGTACTATGCCAGCAGGGCGCCCACAAGGCGTAGGCGCGGCCCGGGTGAACCCGGCCACGGGGTCGGGCGGCGGGTGGCTGCTAGAATCTGGTATATGAGAAGCGTTACTTCTATCGCGGCGGGGATGCTGGTGGCCTTCGCGTTTATCCTGCTGATCCTTTTTGGCATTTTGGCCCCGGTTCTCTCGTGGCTCTTTCAGGTACAGCCTTCGGCCTCGGCGATAAAGACCTTCGCGCCCGTGCTGATCGTGATCTGCGGCCTCGGCTTCTACTTCGGCGGGATGGCGGCGGCGTACAAGGCGCCGGGACGACGCCTGCTGCACGGCACTCTGGTGGCCCCGGTCGCTTCCCTGATCTCCCCGATCATCAACCTGCTCTTGGGCAAGACGCCCTTCCCCGGCCTGAACAGCGTGGGAACGGTGCTGCTGGCCGTCGCCTTTCTCGCCGCCTCGGTGGTCGCCGCCAACGTCGGTGCCCGACGCGGCCAGACCCTCCAGGCCCACAACGAACGTGTCCTGCGCCTCATGCGCCGCTCCAAAATGCGCGGCGAACCGAGGCAGTAGACCCACCCTCATAGGCGCCGGTTTCCACGGGTGACGTTGGCGACGAGGAGCAGGTCGGTTTCGTTCGGGCTGAAAGCCGTTCTAGCGGGCCTGGACGCCGAGGATCAGACGCCCCTGGGCGTCCATGCGCGCGTTTGGTTGGCGTTCGGGCTGGGGGACTTCGTTGGGGTCGTCGCCGGTTCCCGCGAGGTAGACCCTGGGTTCGGAGACGCCTTCGGCCGGGTCTGAGACGTAGCGGCGCCAGGCCACGTCGCCCCAGAGGAGCGTGAGCGTCGGCTTTCCGGCACCGTCTTCCAGGCCCGCGTGCACGCGGGGCAGACCGAAGGAGCGGGAGATCGAGGCCACCACCCGCGCGTGCTCGCTCTGGTTGAAGAGCGTGAGCCCCTCCCGCAGCCTGCGCCCGGGCTCTGAGAGACGCCCGAGGCTCTCCATCGCCGCGTCACGCTCCTCGGCGTTTCGCCTGGCCTCCTCCGTCGCCTCGACGAGGCGGGCCTCCAGGTTTCGTATCCTCTCCTCCGCGAGGACCCTCCGCGCTTCGGCCTCCTCCGTTTCGGCCGTCGGCGGGTCCTCGGGTGTTTCGGGGACGCTTCCGGCGTGGTCGTCGGGGACGACGGATACCTGATCGGGGCCGGCCGGTGCTTCGGGGGGCGTACCGGGCCGTTCCCCAAGCTCTTCGAGCTCTACGATGCGGTCTTCTCTCGCGGAGATCTCCGCCCGCAGTCGCTCGGCCGCGAGCTCCTGGTCTCTCTCGAAGGCGGCCTTCTCGGAGAGGCGGGTCGTCTCCAGCTCCTTCATGCGGGCGCCGTAGGCTCGTCTCTCGGACTCCAGGCGGATGTCCGCCTCGTTGAGTCGCTCTTCTAGGGCCCAAGTCTCCGACTTCCTGCGCCCGTCCTCCGCGGCGAGCCTCTCCTCATATTCCCGGCGAAGGACGGAGATCTCCTCGGTGTGGCGCGCCCTGAGCGCCCGGTTGTCCGCCTCCCGCTGGGCCCGTAGGGCCTCGACGCGGCGCTCGGCGGCCTCCCGGGTTTCGGCCAGCCTCGTCGCTTGCGCCTGGCGGAGCTCCCTCTCCCGGCCCTCGGCGAGCGCCTTTACCTCCGTGCGCTCCTCCTTGCGCGCCTCCTCCACCAGGAGCCTGCGCGAGTCCAGTTCCGCCCGGAGCGACTCGATCTCCGTCTGCTGGGTCTCGACGACGGCCTGGTAGTCCTTCTGGAGCTCGAGCTCCCGCCCGGCCGCCGCGTTCTTGAGCGCCCGCAACGCCGCCTCGTGCCGCCCTTCGTGGGCCGATCTCTCCTCGGAGATCCGGCCTTCGATCTCCTGGTCCCTGGAATTCTCCAACTCTTCGGCCCGCTCGCGGCCCTCGCGGCGGGCGGCCTCCATGGCGGCCTCGTGGCGCTCCTCCTGCTCCCGGTACTTCGTCCGGAGCTCTTCCTCCCAGATCTCCGAGTCGGTCCTGAGCGCCTCGACCTCCGCCTTATGGAGCTCCTGCAGCGCGGCCCGTTCCTGGGCGAACTCCGCCTTGATGGCCTCGACGCGCGTCCCCGAGCCCGCGGCCTTTATGTCGGCGCGGCGCTGCTCCTCTGACGCGCGCCGCACGTTCGCGACCTCGTTTATGTGCTCGTTGCTAGTGCGGAGTTGCTCGTCGGAGTGGCGACGTTTCAGGTCGGAGATTTCAGCCCGGAGATCCTCGGCCTCGCGGCCCGCGTCCGCCCGGCCGGAGACCTCTTCCCCGGCAGCCCTCAGCGCGGCGGTCGCCGCGTCGAGGTCCCGGCGCAGCCCGGCGACCTCCTCTTCGAGGCTCTCTATGAGCGCACCGGCCGCCTCCAGGCTCGACGCCAACCCGGCAGACGTGTCCTCTGACCTTTCACTCACGCGTCGCCCTCCTACACAGACCTCTTCGTCATCGGCCCAATCGTCGGACTCTCGATGGCCCTAAAGGTTAAAGGTCGGTGGCTGCGAGGTAAAGGGCCCTCCGGGGGAGGCCCTCAGCCGGCAGCGCGGCAGGCGGGGCAGAGGCCCTCGACGACCACCGCGGCGTGCGTGACCTCGTAGGGGGTCGCGGCCCGGAGGCGGTCTTCCAGATCCCCGAGGCCAACCCCCGGTATCTCGGAGACCGCGCCGCAACCCAGACAGCGGATGTCCAGGTGCGGCTCCACGTTCAGGTCGTAGCGCGTCGGCGACTCCGACCAGTGCTTGGCGCCTATCACCCCGATCTCCTCCAAAACGGAGAGCGCCTGGTACACGGTGCCAAGCGCCACGCGCGGGTTTTTCTTCTTGACCAGCAGGTAGACGTCCTCCGCCGAAGGGTGCCCCCGGCTCTCGCCCAGCGCCTCCAAAACCGCCTTGCGCTGCGAGGTCAGGGTGTAGCCGGACCTGCGAAATCGCTCGCGTATGTCCCTCTCCAACGTGACGCCCATGCCCGTGTCTTCTCCTTCGGTGATCAGTAATCGTTCCTATTCGCGAGTCTACCATAAGGCCTTTCGCCGACCGCGTTGTACCATAGCGACCAGTGTCTGCCATCTTAGACGTCCTGGTCAACCTCTGGCGCTTCGGGCGCAACGCCCTCGTTCGCCTCTTCCGTCCTCCTCCGGACTTTGTCTGGCTGGAGTTGGGCGGGGCGCTGCCGGAGTTCGAGACGCCGGCGGGGTTTGTCAGGAAGCGTTTCGCGCGCGGGCCTTCCTCCGTCAGCCTCCAGGCGTTGCGGGAGAGGCTTGGCCGGATCTCCGCGGACGGCAGGCTCCGCGGCGTGGTGCTTCGCGTGCGGGACCTCGACGCCGGGTGGGCCTCCCTCGAGGAGGCCAGGGGCGAGTTGCTGGCGTTCCGGGAGGGGGGAGGCCGCGTGGTGGCCTACCTCGCCGACCCCGTGGACACGCGGTCCTACTACCTGGCGGGCGCGGCGGACGAGATCCTGGCCGCGCCGCTCGTCACCGTTGGCGTCACCGGCGTGCGGACCCGGGTCAGTTTCTTCAAGGACGCCCTGGACCGGCTCGGGATCGGGGCGGAGATCGTCGCCGTCTCGCCGTACAAGTCCGCCGGTGAACCGTTTACGAGAAACGACTTCTCCAGCGAGGCGCGCGAGCAGGCCGGGCGCCTCCTCGACGGCCGCTACGAGGAACTAATCCGCGCCGTCTCCGGGGCGAGGGGCCTCACCGCGACAGAGGTGCGCGAGAAGATCGATGGTGCCCCTTACGGCGCCGATGAGGCCGTCGCCGCCGGCCTCATCGACGGTGTCCTCTACGAAGACGATCTGGCCCGCAGGCTCGCGCGTGGAGATGAGAGGGCGCGAATCGCGGAGTGGGCCGCGGCGAGAAAGTCGCTGAAGGTGCCGTACCGGAGGCGGTCGCGGCGTCGGGTCGGGCTCGTGGAGGTGTCCGGGGCGATCACGCGTGGGCGGAGCCGGAAGTTGCCTGTGCCGCTGCCTTTCTTGGGGGGCGAGAGGGCGGGGAGCGAGTCCGTCGTGGCGGCGCTCAGGGGGGCTGAGAAGAACGGGCGGGTCGCGGCCGTTCTGCTGCGCGTCGAGTCGCCTGGCGGGGACGCGCTTGCCTCGGATTTGATCTGGCGCGAGGTACAGCGGATCTCGACCAAGAAGCCCGTCGTGGTCCTGATGGGCAACGTCGCGGCCTCCGGCGGCTACTACATCTCGGCCCCGGCCGCCCACGTCGTCGCCCGCCGCACCACCGTAACCGGATCCATCGGGGTCATCACGATCCGGCCCGTAGCCGACCGCCTCTACGACAAGCTCGGGGTCCACCCGATCGGCCTCGAAAGGGGCCGGCGGGCCGGCATGATGGACCCAGGTCAACCTCCCACAGAAGACGAGCTGAGGGTACTCGAGGGCCAGATCGGGGGCGTCTACGACGAGTTCAAGGCCCGCGTCGCGAGCGGCCGGAACCTCGCGGACCTGGAGGGCCTCGCCGGGGGCAGGGTCTGGAGCGGCGCCGAAGCCCTGGAGCGCGACCTCGTGGATGGGCTCGGCGGCTTCCGGGAGGCGTTGGCAAAGG
>JACDFX010000189.1 GCA_013815575.1 Rubrobacter sp. | reverse complement strand
AGGTTGCGCCAGTACTCGTAGACCTGGGCTACCGGGGCTTCTACCTCTATGCTTCCAGTGATCGGCTCCGCCATCCTAAGTGACCTCCAATTTTTGGCTGATCTTACAGAACTTCGATAAGCTCTCTGTGTACCCTCACATTACAGGGATAAACCTGGAGCCCGGCCAGATTCATGCCCGTGCTAGATGAAGTCATTGTGTCGCGTGTTCGACAGTGGCGCCCGGGACCGGACGGGCCCTCTTCCAGACGCCCTGACGGAGGTCCATGTATGTGACCAGGGAGGCGTGTGGCAACGTGAGCGCCGAGACGAGCACCAGGTAGAGGGCAAGAAGGGGGCCGGTATCTTCCGCCGCGTTTGGGACGGCCAAGTATAGGCCGAGGAGCAGCACGAGCGCCAGCGCGGTCAGGGGCGCGGCGTCCCTCGCGAACCGGGCCAGAGCGTATCCAGGACGTCCCGCGCGCAGGTACCTTGCGCCCGCGCGGTCAAGCATCACCAGCCGGGCTACGTGCCTGGTGGCGTGCCAGAGCGAGAAGTACAGCCCGACGGCGAGGACCGGCGGTACGACGGCGAAGAACGCGAAGAGCATCAAAGTCTCCAGCGCAACGGGCAGCAGCGATCCGCGCCGGCCAACGAGGTCTCCGGCAGCGCGAAAGAGGAGGAGCAGGGCGACCGCCGCCAGGGCGGCCCCTGCCGAGATCCTGAAGACCGGCGAGAAGACTCCGGGGAGGGCCGACCCACCCGCGCTGAACAGCCCGGCTGCGTTGTTTAGGACCCCGCGGTAGGCGTCAGGGAAGAAGAGGAGCGGGACCAGCATGGGTAGACCGCCCCGGAGGAGGAGCAGGAGGGCGCGGGAGGCGCGGCCCATCCCATCGAGCCCGTTCGGGCCGAAGAAGAGCAGGGCGTGCAGGTCCCCGGCGCCCCAGTGGAAGACCGTGACGCAGACGAAGAGGACGAAGGCCGCGGCAGGGGCGGCGAACCACAGGGCGAGGCAGAGGCCGGAGAGGACGAGGTAGAGGAGCACGACGGTGAGCACGCTCCGGCCGTCGGCGGCGCGGCCGGCGAGGCGGGCTGGCACCAGGTGGTCCACGGCGCCGTGCGGCAGCCCGAAGAGCACGAGGCTCGCGGCGAACGGCAGGTACTGGGCCCATTCCGGCACGCGAAGCCCGGCGAAGAAGGCAAGCGTCAGGAGCAGCACGATAAACCGGGAGGGCCACACCACCGCAACCCGGACCGCCGGGCGCGTGTCCGCCTCCAGTCCCCGGTTAGAGGCTTTCACGTACACGGTCGAGGGCCTCCCCGGCGGCCAGCCGCAAGAACGGCAGTTTCGGGAGAGTCCCGATCAGCCCGGCGTCGTCGAGAGGCGAGCTCACCTCCGTCAGAAAACGGACGAGGGGGTCGGGCGGGGTCCCGGCGAACATGCGGGCGTAGATCCCGGGGCACCTCTCCGGCCGCTCGCGCAGGAGCCGCAGGAAAACCCGGTCAAGCGGCCCGTAGCGCCACGGGTGGACCCCTTCCGGGTCTCCGTCGGCGCCGGTAAGGCTCGCGGCAAGCTCACGGCAGTAGCGCTGGACGCGGAGGAACGTGTACCCGGTCGAGGGTCGGGTCTCGCCACCAAGAGTCCCTATGACGTGCGTGCGGGTTCCGGTCCGCCGCCGGAAGCGGTGGGCCGTCATCGGTATGTCCCCCCACTCCTCGCCGTGTACCTCATAGTCTCCCCCGAAGAGCCCGTAGCGGTCTTGCAGGTAGCCGGAGAGCTCGGCGCGGTGGGCTTCGGGCGGGGCGCCGGTCTTGGAGAGGTAGACGTTCTCGACGAGCGCCTCGTGTTCGTCGAAGGGCAGCACGTAGGCGAAGCGCAAACCGCGGCCCTGGTCGACGGAGAAGTCCATGAGGGTGCAGGTATCTGGGTCGAAGGCGGGGCGGCGGGAGCGTAGGCGGAGCCCGAGGAACTGCTGGGAGATCCAGGTTCCCTTCCGGCGGGCCTCCTCGAGGGCCGCGGAGTCAGGCGGCAGGCCGCGCCCGTCGAACACGAGCCCCGCGAGGTACGAGCCCGCGGAGGTGACCACCAGCACCCCGTCGTCCAACTCCTTGGAGAATCTCACGTCTTCCCCGAGCCGGATGGTGACGTTGCCGTGGGTGGAGATCTTGCCTAGCACGCTCTCGTAGAAGTCGGCGCCGGTGAGGCAGAGGTACGGGTAGCGCCGGCTCGTGTGAACGACCTCCCGGCCTTCGGCGCGGACGGACCAGGAGTTCCAGCGCCGGATGGCGCGGTCGGAGAAGGGCGTCTCTTCGACGTCCCAGAAGCACCAGGTCCGGTCGTCGGCGAAGGCCTGCTTGCGGTCCAGGATCAGGATAGGCGCGTCCACGCCCCGCTCCAGCAAGTAGTGGCAGAGGCTCAACCCCGCGCACCCGGCGCCCAGGATCACGTACCCGTACCTCTCCGGTTCGGGACCACGGGGCTCCAGTTGACCCGGCAACGGCACGGATCTCCCCCGCCGCGTCCGGGCCATCACGGCCCGCCGGGTGTGTAAGCTCCCAACATCCAGACGATCATAGCCGATGCGCCGCATCGGCCCCGTCTGTTGGTTCGCAAACGAGCCGTCAGATTTCGTCGATTTGCACGCAACGCCCGGGCGGAGCCGGGTCGATCGTAAGTGTGCGACGCCGGTATCCTCCTATGCCTTAGAATGCGGGCATGGGAGACTACCCGGACATCCGCGTCATCGTCGCGCCCTACGACTCCGGGCACCGCGGCCTACGCATGGGCGCCGGGCCGGAGCATCTCGTAGACGGCGGACTCGGTGAAGCGCTCCGGACGGCGGGCCGGAGCCCGAGCTTCGCAACCGTGCGTCCCGAAAGCGATCCGCCGGCCGAGGTCGCGACCGCCTTCGAGCTGGACGGCCTGATCTCCGAGCAGGTGCGCGGAGCCCTCACCGATGGCCACTTTCCCCTGGTGCTCTCGGGCAACTGCAACGCCTCCGTCGGGACGATCGCGGGGGCCGGTCCCGAGGGTTTGGGTATCGTGTGGTTCGATGCCCACGCGGACTTCAACACCCCCGAGACGACCACGACGGGCTTCACGGACGGAATGGGCCTCGCCGTCGCCGTGGGGCACTGCTGGCGGAAGATGGCCGAGGGCGTGCCCAGCTTCTCCCCGGTAGCCGAGGAGAACGTGGTGCTTGCGGGGGTCCGGGACGTGCAGCCCGCGGAGGAAGAGCGGCTCGCTGCCTCGAAGGTAACCGTCGTCGGCGCGGAACCGGTCAGGCGCGAAGGACCGCGGGTCCTCGCGAAGGCCCTGGACGAGCTGAAGACCGGGGTGGGCAGGGTCTACGTGCATCTGGACCTCGACGTCCTGGACGCGGAGAAGGTGGGCCGGGCCAACGGGTTCGCCACCAAAGGTGGCCTGAGCGCCGAGCAGCTTTTGGCGACGCTCGGGATGGTCAGCGGGCGCTTCGAGGTTGTCGCGGTCGGCATCGCCTCCTACGACCCCACCTTCGACGCGGACGGGCGGGTCCTGAGCGCCGCCCTCGCGTGCGTGGAGGCGCTCACCTCCCCGGCGACGCCCGCCGTCTAGATCGGCAGGGGTCGAGATCAGACAGGCGTGAGGATCTCCGGGCCCTGCGGGAGGAGACCGAAGGTCTCTTCGGCCTTGGCGTTAGGGAGGGAGGGGTTCCAGGCAAAGGCGTGACCTTCGCGGATCTCCTGGTGAGTCTCGGGGGTCGCCACTATTTCGCGGGATGCGTAGCCCGTGGTGCCGCCCTGATGGTCCCGCCAGCCGTCGGGGAAGCCGGCTTCGGCGTAGAAGGTCCGGCAGAGCGCGAAGGCGTCGCCGAGGGTCGTGCCCGGGCGGGTCGCCTCTTGCCTCATACGGCGCAGGATCTCCTCGCACGCCTCCTGGCGCCTGAGGGTCTCAGAGTTGGGGTCTTCGAAGAGGATCAGGAGCAATGCCCCGATCTCTCAGCGCTCCATGAGCGCCCGCAGGTCCTCCCGCCGCGCTTCGCGGCTCATCCCACCACCTCGGCCCCGGCCGCCGGCACGAACTCGTAGAACTCCGGCTCCCCGAACCCGCGGCCGGCAAACGCCCGTCGGCAGGCGTCAGCGAGCGTCCCGGTGTCCCCGGCTGGCATCAGGGCGATAGCGCAGCCGCCGAAGCCCGCGCCCGTCAGCCGGGCGCCCGGGGCGCCGTTCTCCCTGGCGATCTCGACGAAGGCGTCTAGCTCGGGCGTGGAGATCTCGTAATCGTCGCGCATGGATTCGTGCGACGCGTACATCAGCTGCCCGAAGGCCTCGAAGTCTTTGGCCCGCAGGGACTCGACGGCCCGGATCACACGCGCGTTCTCCGTGACGATGTGGCGGGCGCGGCGAAGCTCCTCGCCGGAGAGCCGTTCGAGGTCCCCTTCCGTGGCGTCGCGCAGCTGACTGACGCCCAGGGTCTCGGCCGCCCGTTCGCAGGAGGCCCGGCGGTCGTTGTAGCCGGTGTCACCGAGGCCACGCTCGACGCGGGTGTCACAGACCGCGAGGGAGAGGTCCGCTCTTTCGAGGTCCAGGGGGACGGTGTCGGCTTCCAGGGAGCGGCAGTCGATGAGCAGGGCGGAGCCAGCCTCGCAGAGTAGCGAGGCGTACTGGTCCATGATGCCGCTCTGCACGCCGACGTACTCGTTCTCGGCGCGCTGGCAGATCCGGGCGAGGGATTTCCTGTCCAACCCAAACTCGAAGAGCGCGTTGAGGGCGAGGGCGGTGGCGGCCTCGATGGCCGCCGAGGAGGAGAGCCCGGAGGCGCGGGGCACGTCGCCGGCGAGGGCCGCCTGGAAGTTGTCGGCGTCGTGGCCGGCCTCCCGCAGCGCCCAGGCGACGCCGCGCGGGTATTTCGCCCAGGAGTCGTCCTTGCAGTGCAGCGGACGGGCGCGGTCGAAGTCGGCGGAGTAGAGCAGGTTCCCACCGTTCCGTCCGGCTGCGACGGCCAGGCGGCGGTCGATGGCGCAGGGGAGAACGAAGCCGCCGTTGTAGTCGGTGTGCTCCCCGATCAGGTTGATGCGCCCCGGCGCGCTCGCGACGACCCCGGGCTCCTCCCCGAACTTC